>NZ_JAJLOZ010000030.1:0-47786 GCF_025548615.1 Arthrobacter sp. A2-55
ATGGAGCGTCGCGGGAAAACCCGCCAGAAGTGATGGAGCGTCGCATGGGAGGGGGCTTAATGTGCGCCCGCCTTTCCATTCCGGTAAACTTGGGACGCAAGACCCCCTTGATTGCCTGCCGGGGTACAGCAGCGCTGGAGACGGATGGCAGTTTGCAAGGGGCATTTTCGTGTCCGGACGGTGTACGGCGGAACGTTCCGCCGACCCATGCAGCGACCGGCTCAACTTTATGAGCAAGGGGGAGGATCCCATGCCAGCAATCGTGATCGTCGGCGCCCAGTGGGGCGACGAGGGCAAGGGCAAGGCCACTGATCTTTTGGGCGGCCTGGTGGACTATGTGGTGAAGCCGAACGGCGGCAACAACGCCGGGCACACCGTGGTGGTGGGCGGTGAGAAGTATGAGCTCAAGCTCCTTCCCGCAGGCATTTTGAGCCCCAATGCCACCCCCATCATCGGCAATGGCTGCGTGGTGAACCTGGAGGCCCTGTTTGAGGAAATCGAGGGCCTGCAGGCCCGGGGCGCGGACACGTCCAAGCTGCGGATTTCCGCCAACGCACACCTGGTGGCCCCGTACCACCAGGTGCTCGACAAGGTCACCGAGCGTTTCCTGGGCAAGCGTGCCATCGGCACCACAGGCCGCGGCATCGGCCCGGCCTACATGGACAAGGTGGCCCGGCTCGGGATCCGCGTCCAGGACGTGTTTGACGAGTCCATCCTGCGTCAGAAAGTGGAAGGCTCGCTCAAGCAAAAGAACGAGCTCCTGGTCAAGGTCTACAACCGCCGCAACGTGGAAGTTGACGAGATTGTGGACTACTTCCTGGGCTTCGCCGAGCGCCTGCGCCCCATGGTCATTGACGCAACATATGTGCTCAATGAGGCCCTGGACCGCGGCGAGGTGGTGCTCATGGAGGGCGGCCAGGCCACCTTCCTGGACGTGGACCACGGCACCTACCCGTTCGTGACCTCCTCCAACCCGACGGCGGGCGGCGCGTCCGTTGGCTCGGGAATCGGCCCCACCCGCATCACCCGCGCCGTGGGCATCATCAAGGCCTACACCACGCGCGTGGGCGCCGGACCGTTCCCCACGGAACTGTTCGATGACATGGGCATCTACCTGCAAAAGACCGGCGGCGAGTTCGGCGTCAACACCGGCCGCCCTCGCCGCTGCGGCTGGTACGACGCCCTCCTGGCCCGCCACGCCTCCCGCGTCAACGGCTTCACGGACTACTTCGTCACCAAGCTGGACGTGCTCACCGGCATCGAGCAGATCCCCGTCTGCGTGGCCTACGACGTGGACGGCGTCCGCTTCGACGAAATGCCCATGACGCAGACTGACTTCCACCACGCCCAGCCCATCTTCGAATACTTCCCCGGCTGGACGGAAAACATCACCGGCGCCCGCACCATGGAGGAGCTGCCGGAAAACGCGCGGAACTACATTCTGGCGCTGGAAAAAATGTCCGGCACCCGGATCTCCGCGATCGGCGTGGGCCCGGACCGCGACCAGACCATCGTCCGGCACGACCTCATAAACGACTAGGCCGTTCCTTCCAAGGCGGGACGACGGCGGAACTTAAGTTCCGCCGTCGTCCCGCCTTTTTAACACCCCGGCAGACTACGCTGGAGGTAGGTAAACGAACGGTTGAGGAGTTGCCATGAAGGTCAGTGTTGGACAGTTCAACCCGGGCGGCGACGTCGCGGGCAACCTGGCGGTCATGCGCAGCTTGGCGGCCTCGGCACGGGACGACGGCTCGCGGCTGATTGTTTTTCCCGAGGAATCCATGTTTTCCGTGGGCCGGGTGCCCGGTGACTTTACGGCCGCCGTGGACGCCCAATGGACCACGTTTGTCCAGGGCCTGAGCCACATTGCCGCCGACGTGGGCATTGCGGTGGTTGCCGGCGGCTACGAGTCCAGCGGCGAGGCACGCCCGTACAACACCCTGGTGGCCGTGGATGACGACGGCGGCATCCTGGGCACCTACCGCAAGCTGCACCTGTATGACGCGTTTTCCTACCAGGAGTCCAAGCGGATCAAGCCGGGCAACAGCGGCATCACGCTGGTGGACATTGGCGGATTCAGGGTGGGCATCATGACGTGCTACGACATCCGCTTCCCGGAGCTGGCCCGCGCCCTGGCACTGGAGGGGGCGGACCTCATTTGCGTGGCCGCGGCCTGGTTCAAGGGTGACAACAAGGTGGACCACTGGGAGACGCTGCTGAAGGCCCGCGCCATTGAAAACACGGTGTGGATTGCGGCTGCGGGCACATCCAGCGACCATTGCATCGGGCATTCGGCCGTGCTGGACCCCATGGGCATTCCGCAGGACTTCCTGGACGACGAGCCCCAGGGCGTGGCCACGGCGGATGTCACGCACAAGCGCATCGAGGAAGTGCGCGAATTTTTGCCCGTGCTGCGGAACCGGCGCTTTGGCGAAGGTGCGGTGTTGGCCGGAGCCAGCTGATTTATTCATTGACGGCCGGGCCACAGGGTGGTTAGTGTCGGGATTAAGGGCAGGAGGAAGTCATGAACGATTCCAAAATATGGGCGGCACTCGAGCCGCTGCACCCCTCGGCGCTGGATGACATGCCGATGGATGGGAACTGGCTGAAACCGCCATTTGCCAACGATCCGTCCGGACGCGCCATCGTGTGCAATGACGGCGACTTCCAGTTTGTGGTTGTTGACCGCAAGAGGGGCTCCGTGCTGTTCGTGTGCGAGGACGACGAATCAGTGGTGGCCTCGAGCCTGGAGAGCTTTGTGAAGATTGTTGCCGCCTGGGGTTCCATCGACCGGGACGCCCCCGGACCGGAGGACGACGCCGATTTTTCCGAGGTGAAGAAGTCGTTCGAGCAGCAGCTCAAGTCCCTGGACCCGGTGGCTGCAGGCTCCAACGAGTTTTGGGCGCTGTACACCGAAGAACTGACCAGTGACGACTATGTGGACATTGACGACGAGCTGGACGACGATGACGACGAGGAGCAGGAAACCGACACGGGTGACAATGACCGCCCGGGCGCCGACGAATCCTTCAGCCTCGCCTAGTTCCCCGCATTTCCCGCAGCACGCAGCACCTAAGCTTGAGAACATGACCCATGTAAACGACCCTGCCGTGATCCGCCGGCTGCTGGCCACGCCTGCCCGCTGGGCCGTGGTGGGCCTGTCCAACAACCCGCTGCGCCCCGCCGTCGGCGTGTCCCTCTACCTGCAGCAGCACCTGGGCCAGGAGATCATCCCGGTGAGCTTGAAGGGGGACGACGTCCACGGCGCCAAGGGGTACAAAACATTGGCAGAAATACCCGGAAACATAGACGTTGTGGACTGTTTCGTGAATTCGGCCAAAGTAGGATTGGTGGTGGACCAGGCCATTGCGGCCGGCGCCAAGGCCGTGTGGCTGCAACTTGGCGTGATCGATCAGGACGCCGCCCGGCGGGCAGCGGATGCCGGCCTGGACGTCGTCATGAACACCTGCCCCAAGATCGAGGCCGCGGTTTTGGGCCTGTAAGTCCCAACGGAGAATATCCATGCCCCGCCACCTCCACACGGCCCCCCATGTTGCCCGCTGGATCACGCTCGCCCTGGTGGCCGTGGTCCTGGCCGCCGCGGCCTTCGGCGCCGTGCGCCTCGCCTGGGGAGGCCCGACGCCGGCCGGCACCGACACGGCCGCCGCACTCCCGGCTCCTGCCGCCCACAGCACCACGGCGGCAGCCGGGACTCCCAGCGCAACTGGCCCAACGGCGTCGTCCGCGCCGCGGGGCCCCGTGGACCCCAGGACCGGGCGGCACAGCACCCTGGACGGACTGGTGCCCGACTTTACCCTCCCGCCCGTTGAAAACGGCCTAGCCCCCGTCATCACCAGGATCCCCACGGAGCAAAAGGTGGTGTTCCTGACCATCGACGACGGCGCCGTCAAGCGGGCATCGGACCTGGCCCTGATGGAGCAGCACGGGATCAGGGCGTCGCTATTCCTCGCGCACAACTTCATCGCCGGCCATGCCAGCTTCTTCACCGCCCACACGGCAGCCGGGTTCCTCATTGAAGACCACACCATGAGCCACAACCTGGGCTTCATCCACCTCAGCTATGAGCAGCAAAAGGCCGAAATTTGCGGGATGGCGGACTTCGAGGAAAAGAACTTTGGCCGCCGGCCCGTGCTGTTCCGTCCCCCGGGAGGGCCGTACACCATGTCCGTGCAAAGGGCCGCTGCCGCCTGCGGCATGAAGGCCATTGTGGACTGGGAGGCGAAGGCTAGCGCCGGCAGGATGGACTACCAGGTGGGCCATGCACTGCGGCCGGGCGAGATTGTCCTGATGCACTTCCGGCCGGAATTCCCGGCAGACCTTGCAGCCTTCTTAAAGGCGCAGCAGGCGGCAGGGCTGAAGGTTGTGCTGCTGGAAGACTATCTGGGCGTGAAATAGCTGCTGTGCCGCAGGGAGCCAAGGTACCGTTGAGCCCATGACCCGCATTGTGTACTACACAGCCAGCACGCTCAACGGCTTTCTGGCTGACGAGGACAACTCGCTGGCTTGGCTGTTTGTCGTGGACGATTCCGGCGGGCCCGACATTGCGGCCTTCATGGCCGGCGTGGGCGTGTTTGTGGAGGGCTCCACCACCTATGAGTGGGTGTTGCGCGAGGAGAAGCTGCTGGAAAACCCGGCCAAGTGGCAGCAGTATTACGGGTCCAAGCCAACGTATGTTTTTTCTTCCCGTGAGCTGCCCGTGCCCAGCGGCGCCGACGTCCGCTTTGTCAGTGGCCCGGTTGCGGATGCCCTGCCGACCATCGTGGCCGCCGCGGGGGATGGGGATGTGTGGGTGGTCGGCGGCGGAGACCTCGCCGGGCAGTTCCTGGACATCGGCGCCCTCGACGAACTGGTGGTGACCATGGCCCCGGCCGTGTTGTCCGGCGGGGCGCCCCTGCTGCCCCGCACCGTGGGCCCGGACAGGCTGGAGTTGCGCAGCGCAGGCATGTTCGGGCAGTTTGCCCAGCTCACGTACGGCGTCAAAAAATCCGAGGCGCAGTGAGCATCTCAGCAGCCGAATTCCGTGCCGCCGCCCTGAAATTCCCGGGCAGCTACGAGGACTTCCCCTTTGGCCCGGAAACGTCCGTCTTCAAGGTCAGGGCTCCCAGCAGCGGGGGCGACAAGTGGGTGGGAAAGATGTTCGCCGCGGGCCGGCTGGACAGCGCGGAGCTGTCCGTGAGCCTCAAGTGCGATCCGGAGCTGGCCCCGCAGCTGCGGGCCGCCAACCCCGCCATCACACCCGGCTACCACATGAACAAGAGGCACTGGAATACGGTGGACTGCACCGCGGCCGATGCGCAAACGGTGCTGGACCTGCTGGAGGATTCCTACGACCTGGTGGTGGCCGGGCTACCGAAGAAACAACAAACTGCCCTGGAATGGAGCGCCCGTGTTGCCAAGGAATAGCCGGTCCGGCCAGGGGAAGCCGGGCCTGAACTACCCGGAGCTGGGCAGGACCCGCCTGAACGCCGGGCTGCCCACGGGAACCGGCGCGTGGCCGGACGGCTTTGACCACGTGGACAGGCAGCTGCGGGTGGGCACCGGGGACGCCGCCTTCACGGCGCTGGCCGAGGGCATACTGACGTGGCAAATCCAGCGCCGCGCGGGCCTGCGGGTGTCGGCACCCCCGCGCGCCGTGGTGGGTGCCCGGGTGGTCAGCGGCTTCGGTGTCGGTGACCTCAGGCTGCCGGTTCCGTGCGAGGTGGTCTGGGCGCTGGAGCCCGCGGGCGTGCTGCGCAGCGACGGCACCGAGGTGCAGCTGGCCGGGTTTGGCTACGGCACGCTCCCGGGACACCCGGCCCTTGGCGAGGAGGCATTCCTGGCCATGAAAACGCCCGACGGCGGCGTCTGGTTCAGGCTCCTTGCCTTCAGCAAGCCCTCGGGCCTGCTCTTCAGGCTGGGCTCCCCGGTCACAAAGCTGACCCAGCGCAACGTGACAATGGCGTACCTGCGTGCGGCCCAATCCCTCACCGCTTAAGCAACTGTGAGTCAGAAACTGCATCATGATCAACCTGTTTTGGTTGATTCCCGTGCAGTTTCTGACTCACAGTTGCGGAGGGGGTCAGCCGAAGTACTTGGCCAGCGTTCCCTCATGCGCCTCGCGGAGCTCGTCCAGCGGGGCGCTGAACAGGCCCTGCAGGTCCAGGGCGCCGCCGGCGGCGTCCACCACGCCGATCCGGGAGACCGGGAAGTGGCGGGCCGTGCACATGTCGTTGAACCTGACCTCTTCGCTGCGCGGGACGGACACGATGGCCCGGCCCTGCGTCTCTGAGAACAGCAGCGTGAAGATGTCCACGCCGTCCCGTGCGGCCACCTCGTCCAGCGCCACGCGGGCGCCGGTGTTGTTCCGCAGCGAGGACTCCACCAGGGCGGCGGCAAGGCCGCCCTCGGACAGGTCGTGGGCCGAGTCGATCATGCCGTCGCGTGAGGCGTTGATGAGGATCTCGCCCAGTTCCCGCTCGCGCTTCAAGTCAACCTTCGGTGCGGCACCGCCCAGGTGCCCGCGGAGGTTGGCCCACTCGGAGCCGTCCAGTTCGGCGGCCGTGTTGCCCAGCAGGTAGATGGCCTGGCCATCCTCGGCCCAACCCGACGGCGTGCGCCGGGCAACGTCGTCGAACTTGCCCAGCACCGCCACCACGGGGGTGGGGTGGATGGGGGTGGTGCCCGTCTGGTTGTAGAGGGAGACGTTGCCGCCGGTGACCGGGATGCCCAGTTCCATGCAGGCGTCGGACAGGCCGCGGATGGCCTCCGCCAGCTGCCACATGACGTTCGGGTCCTCGGGGGAGCCGAAGTTCAGGCAGTCACTGACGGCCATCGGGATGGCGC
The DNA here is from genome assembly GCF_025548615.1 of Arthrobacter sp. A2-55. Lineage (NCBI taxonomy): Bacteria > Bacillati > Actinomycetota > Actinomycetes > Micrococcales > Micrococcaceae > Arthrobacter > Arthrobacter sp. A2-55. The sequence continues at coordinate 6,844 of NZ_JAJLOZ010000030.1, forward strand.
CGGAGGTGGCCACGTTGCGGTAGGCCTCGGCCAGGGCCAGCTGCGCGCCGTGGTACGGGTCCAGGAACGTGTAGCGGCCGTTGGCGTCGGTGGCCAGGGCAACGCCCAGCCCGGTTTCCTCGTCGACGCGGATCACTCCGGCGTCGTCGGGGAAGGCCATGGCGGTGTTGCCGCCCACGTAGCGGTCGTACTGGTTGGTGATCCAGTCCTTCGAGCACATGTTGGAAGAGGCGATGAGCTCCAGGACGGCTGCCTTGAGCTCCTCGGGAGTGGCGGGGCGGCCGGCGTCCTGCACGGAGCCGGTGAAGGTGTCCGCCTGCAGGGCGTCCTGCCATTCCGGGCGGGCGTAGGGGCGGTCATAGACCGGGCCGTCGTGCGCCACGGTGCGGGGATCGACGTCGACAATCACCTCGCCCTCCCACTTGATGATGAGGCGCCCGGTGCCGGTGACCTCGCCCAGCCAGGAATACTCAACGGCCCACTTGTCCATGACGGCCTCAAATGCAGCTACGTTCTCGGGGGAGACCACGGCCATCATGCGTTCCTGGGACTCCGACATGAGGATTTCGCCCGGCGTAAGGGTGGGGTCGCGCAGCAGCACGGAGGTCAGCTCGACCTCCATGCCGCCGTCGCCGTTGGAAGCCAACTCGGACGTGGCGCAGGAGATGCCCGCGGCGCCCAGGTCCTGGATGCCCTCCACGAGGGAGCCCTTGAACAGCTCCAGGCAGCACTCAATGAGCACCTTTTCGGCGAAGGGGTCGCCCACCTGCACGGCCGGGCGCTTGGAGGGCTTGGTGGAATCGAAGGACTCCGAAGCCAGCACGGAGGCGCCGCCAATGCCGTCGCCGCCGGTGCGCGCGCCGAACAGCACCACCTTGTTGCCCAGGCCGGAGGCGTTGGCCAGGCGGATGTCCTCGTGGCGCATCACGCCCACGGCCAGCGCGTTGACCAGCGGGTTGCCCTGGTAGATCGGGTCGAAGACCATCTCGCCGCCAATGTTCGGCAGGCCCAGGGAGTTGCCGTAGCCGCCAATGCCTGCCACGGCGCCGTGCATGACGCGGGCCGTGTCCGGGTGGTCGATGGCGCCAAAGCGCAGCGGGTCCATGACGGCCACGGGGCGGGCGCCCATCGAGATGATGTCGCGGACAATGCCGCCGATGCCGGTGGCGGCACCCTGGTAGGGCTCCACGAACGACGGCGAATTGTGGCTTTCGATCTTGAACGTGACGGCCCAGCCGTCCCCCAGGTTGGTGACGCCGGCGTTTTCGCCGATGCCCACCAGCATGTCCTTCTTCATTTCCTCTGTGACCTTTTCGCCAAACTGGCGCAGGTGGTTCTTGGAGGACTTGTAGGAGCAGTGTTCGCTCCACATGACGGAGTACATGGCGAGCTCAGCGCCGGTGGGGCGTCGCCCCAAAACCTTCACGACGTCGTCGTACTCGTTTTGCTTCAGGCCCAGCTCGGCCCAGGGCAGCTCGACGTCGGGGGTGGCGGCGGCGTTTTCAACCGTGTCGGTGTTGAACTTTTGGGCGGACTCGGTGGAAATCTCAGCCATTTATTTGCCTCCAAGCAGCGTGTTCAGGACGGATGCGAAGAAACCCAGGCCGTCGGTGCCGGTGTGGCCCGGGCCGTAGCCTGTTTCCACGGCGTGCTCGGGGTGCGGCATGAGGCCCACCACGTTGCCGGCGGCGTTGGAGATGCCTGCGATGTCGCGGCGTGAGCCGTTCGGGTTGCCGCCCATGTAGCGGAACGTCACCAGGCCTTCGGCTTCCAGTGCGTCCAGGGTCTTTTCGTCGGCGATGTACTGGCCGTCCTGGTTCTTCAGCGGCACGGTGATGTCCTGGCCTGCGGCGTATGCGTTGGTCCAGGCGGTGGTGTTGTTCTCCACGCGCAGCACCTGGTCGCGGCACAGGAACTTCAGGTGGTCATTCTTGATCATGGAGCCTGGCAAAAGGTGCGCCTCGGTCAGGATCTGGAAACCGTTGCAGATGCCCAGCACCGGCAGCTTGGCGTCCGAGTTCGCAGCGTCAACAATCTTGCCCATAAGCGGGGCAAAGCGGGAAATGGCCCCGGCGCGCAGGTAGTCGCCGTAGGAGAAGCCGCCGGGGATGATGACGGCGTCAACGTCGGCAAGTTCGGTGTCGGCGTGCCACAGTTCGACGGCGGTGGCCCCGGACACCCGCACCGCACGGGCCGCGTCGCGGTCGTCCAGGGTGCCGGGGAAGGTGACAACGCCAATGCGGGCACCTGCCAGGGGGGCGCCGGCCGGGCCCGACGGGTAGGAGCCGATCAGGGGGGTTTCAGTCATGGCTAGTCCGCCACCACTTCAACGTTGACCACGTCTTCAATGACCGGGTTGGACAGCATGGACTCGGCGGCCTCGCGTGCCTGCGCCAAAATCTCCTCGGTCACCTCGCCGTCCACCGTTAGTTCAAAGCGCTTGCCCTGGCGGACAGCGGAGAAAGCGGTGAAACCCAGGCGGGGAAGGGCGCCAACAATGGCCTTTCCCTGCGGGTCGAGGATTTCGGGCTTGAGCATGACATCGACAACGATCCGGGGCATCCGTTGGACTCCTGTTTAAAAAGGGGGTGGCCACGGATTGCCGTCTTACGCCGTCTTTGGCCAGGCCGCAGCGGCCTGAAAACCGGTAGATGAAGCGCTCCGCGAGCTTGCCTTTCCATTCTACCGAGTCTTTGCAAACTCCCGGAATCGGCGGACGGGGGAAAGATGACGACACATTTGGACCCGAACCGCGGGGGACTATCAATGTGATCCATCGCATAGTAACGTGATACCACATCCCACCTCCCAGGACGGAGGACTGGCACCTTGGGTGGGGTGTGCATTCGTCGAATTCCCTGCGGCCGTGCTGCGGCCCCGTGAAAGGAACACATGAAGTCCACCAACACAATGAACCGCTGGAAGGGCGTGCCAAGGATGGCCGCCGCCGGGGTTCTCAGCGCCGCGCTGCTCGCCGCCGCGGTGTCCCCGGCCCTTGCCGCGGTGCCTGCCACCGCCGGGTCTGCCACCGCCGGGTCTGCCGCCACGGGGCCCGCCACCGTGGCGGCGCCGAGCTACACGCAGCAAGTTCTGGCCAGCAATGGCGACAACGCCATTGACCCCGTCCTGGGCAAGTACTACCGCATCGTTGGGCTGGCCGACCTGGGCAACGGGGTGCTGCTGGCAGCCTATGACGGGCGGCCCGACGGCGGGGACTCGCCGTCGCCCAACTCCATCGTCCAGCGCCGCAGCACCGACGGCGGCAAGACGTGGGGCGCGCCAACGTACATTGCCCGCGGCCAGCTCGCAGCCCCCGGCGTGCTGCGCTACGGCTTCAGTGATCCCAGCTATGTGGTGGACAAGGAGACCGGCACCGTCTTCAACTTCCACGTCTACTCCAAGGACCAGGGCTTCGCCGGCAGCACCTTCAACAATGACGACGCCGACCGCCAGGTCATCAGCACCGAGGTCTCCGTCTCCACCGACGGCGGGCTGAGCTGGTCCACGGACCCGGCCAACATGCCCACGCTGCCCGTCCCGGCCGGTTACGCCACCGGCTCCGCCTACGCCGGCTTCGCGGGCCCGCTGGTCACCTCCGTGGCCAAGCCCGCAGGCTCCACTGTCAACGGCGTGGCCAATGTGGGCGGGGTTGCCGGCATGTTCGCCTCCTCCGGCGAAGGCATCCAGCTCAAGTACGGCCCGTACAAGGGCAGGCTCATCCAGCAGTACGCCGGCAAGGTCAAGCAGGCCGACGGCAGCACTATCATTCAGGCCTACAGCGTCTATTCCGACGACCACGGAAAAACCTGGCAGCGCGGGGCGTTCGTCGGCACCGGCATGGACGAAAACAAGGTGGTGGAGCTTTCCGACGGGCGCGTCATGCTCAACTCACGCGACAGCGCCAACGGCGGCGGGCGCAAGATCGCCATTTCCACCGACGGCGGCGCCAGCTACGGGGCGGTCAGCTACGACTCAGCCCTGACGGACCCCACCAACAATGCCGGCCTGACCCGCATGTTCCCCGACGCCGCCGAAGGCACCCCGGCAGCCAAGGTGCTGCTGTTCTCCAACGCGAACAACCGCTCCAGCCGTACCAACGGCACCGTCCGCTACTCCTGCGACGACGGGGCCACCTGGAGCGCGGGCAAGCAGTTCAAGGCCGGCACCATGAGCTACTCCACCGTCACCGCGCTCTCCGACGGCAGCTTTGGCATCCTGTATGAGGGCGACTCCAACACCATCACCTTCGGCAAGTTCAATGCCGCCTGGGTCGACGCCTTCTGCGACGCCAGCCTCGCCGCCGCCCCCGTCACTGGTGACAACGGCGCCACAGTTTCGGCCTCACTGACGGTCAGCAACACCTCAGCCGCAGCCATTGACGGGGCCACGGCAACATTTGCGCCGCAAGCCGGATGGGCCTTTGGTTCCGTGCAGCTGCCCTCCATTCCGGCCGGCGGGAAGGCAACTGTCCAGGTCCCCGTCACCATCCCGTCCTACGCCAAGGCAGGCAGCACCAGCATCAAGGCGCAGGCCACCGTGCTGGGCCACGTGCTCAGCGCCGCCGTCCCCGTGACCATCACGGGCGGCTCCACGGAAACCCTGGTGGGGGCGGCCATCACCGGCTCCCGCAATGACGCCGGCCGCGACCTGGCCGCCAACCCGTACGCCGCCGGCGACTCCGTGCCCTACTCCTTCGCCGTCGCCAGCACCGGCAACATCAGCGAGGCAGTGGTGCCCCAGTCCGGAAACGTGGCACCCTTTGTGCCGCCGGGAGCCGGCAACTGCCGGTACATGGTGCTGCCGGTCTGGGGCAGCTACAACTGCACCACCCCCAAGCACGTGGTCACAGCAGAGGAAGCCGCGAACGGCTTCTTTGTCCCGGTGACAACATGGCAGGTGACGGGCACCGGCGCGGAAACGCAAAACTACACCATCACCGGCGACGAGGTGGACCTCATGGTGCGCAACCCCCAGCTCAGCGGCACGGCCTCCACGGCCTGGAACGACGCCGACGGCAACGGTTTCGCCAACACCGGCGACACCGTCACCACCACGGTCACTGTGACGAACTCCGGCAATGTGCCCCTGACGGACGTTGCCGCCGCCGGCGTCGGCTCCCCGGTGGCCGGCCTGGCACCGGGCCAGTCCGCGAGCTTCACCTCCACTCGCGCCGTGACAGCCGAAGAGCTGGCGGCCGGGCAGGTAGCGGCGTCCACCTTTGCCGCCGCGGGCCACAACGGCGCCAAGACGGCCGCCGTCGACCTCGCGGCAGCAGCCCTGACGCTGCCCGTGGTCCCGCCGATGCCGGCGGGCAGCCCCGCCGTCGACCGGGCCAATCTCAACGGGCAGCCGCCGGTTGACCTGGGCCTGCAGGACGGCAAGTACCGGGTGGGCGACACCGTCACGGTGCACGGCGCGCCCGCCAAGCAGTGGGCGTATGTGTACCTGAACCAGCACGGCCAGCGCTTTGGCTGGTTCCTGGCCGACGCCGAAGGGACCATCACCTTCACGGTTCCGGAAGGCACCAAGAACGGCCTGGACACGCTGGTGCTGCTCGACAAGGACGGTGCGCAGGTCTCCTTCGGGGCCTTCCACGTCACCCCCTAGCAGCCCGACTGCCTCAACGGCACAGCATTAATGGGGCCGCCGCCCCGTGCGGGCGGCGGCCCCACCATCGATAGGATTTGTCCCATGGTTTTGGTTCCGGCGCAGTGGTCCGGCATGTTTTCCGTGGACACGGAACATGACGGCGGCCAACGCTTCCTCCGGCTGGATCCGTCCGGCTTCCTGCCGCCATCCACCGACGGCCTGGCCAACAGGGCCGCCATGGCCGCCGGCGTCCGCGCAGGCTGGCGCACGGGCAGCGGCGCGCTGGTGCTCGAGGGGGAAGGTGCCGCGGATGCCGCGGCGTATGACGTCCTGGTGGACGGTGCCCTGGCCCACCGGCTGCCCGCCGCGGGCAGCCATCGCCACCTGGTGCGGGTGGATGTGCCCTCCGCAGGCTCCCTTGTGGAGGTCTGGCTGCCGCACTTTGGCGACTTCCGGCTCAAGACTGCCACGTTCGACGGCGACGGGACGGCGCCATCGGCCCCGTCCGGGCCGCGGTGGCTCGCCTACGGCAGTTCCATCACACACTGCCAGCAGGCCGACGGCCCTACGGAGACGTGGCCGGCGCTCGTGGCCCGCAGCAACGGCTGGCAGCTACGCAACCTGGGACTGGCCGGCGAATGCCAGCTGGACCCCGTGGCTGCGGACACCATCGCCCTGACGCCCCTTGACATCATCAGCCTGTGCGTGGGGATCAACAGCTACAACGCGTCAGCGTATTCCGAACGGACATACGCCGGGGCCGTCTTCAGCTTCATTTCCACGGTCCGCAGGGCACACCCCCAGGTGCCGATCGTGGTGATCACGCCCGTGCTGTCGCCGCCGCGCGAAAACAAGCCCAACAACGTCGGCTGGACCCTGGTCGATTACCGGGCGGCCACTGTGGATGTGGTTGCGGAGCTGTGCCGCCGCGGCGACACCCGGTTGCATTGCGTCGACGGCGCCTCCGTATTGACCGCGCAGGAGGCGATTGACCGGCTGCCCGACACCCTGCATCCGGACAATGCGGGCTACGCCCTCATGGCGAAACGCCTGGCACCCCAACTCGCCGCCGCCCTCACCTGAGACGCTCCCTCATGTTTGGCGGTGTTTTTCCCGACGCTCCCGCACGTTTTGGGGGTGTTCGGCGCGACGCTCCCTCACCATTTGGGGTGTTTTTCCCGACGCTCCCGCGGAATGCTCGGAGCGTTCCCAAATAGTGCCCCGGTTGCAACCGAGCGTCGTGGAAAAGTGCCCCGATTGCAACCGAGCGTCAGTTAGGGGGTGGCGGTGGCGGCGTCCAGGGCTGCGCTGAGCCGGCCCCTCAGCACTGCCGATTCCGCCGCAAAGCCGCGCTGTTGCGCCACGTAGTCGGCCTTGCCCGCCGCGGTCTCGATCTGGATCGGAGGATAGCCCCACGCCGCGAGGTCGTACGGCGATGCCTGCATGTCCATGGCCCGGATCCGCCACGACAGCTCAAAACAGTCCATCACCAATTCACTCGGCAGCAGGGGCGACAGCTTGTACGCCCACTTGTACAGGTCCATGTTCGCGTGCAGGCAGCCGGGCTGTTCCATGTCCCGCTGATTTTCCCGCGTCGGCCTGAGTTCGTTGAGCCCGACGGCCTGCGGGGTGTAGAAACGGTAGGCGTCAAAGTGCGTGCAGCGGATCCTGTTGCCCTCCACCACCCCATCCGTGCCGGCGGAACCCAGCCGCAGCTGCAGGTATTCGTGCCGGACCTGGTTGGCTTCCTGCTTGTAGACCATGGCCCATTCGTGCAGCCCAAAGCAGCCAAATTGGGCCGGCCGCACCGCAGTCCGGCCCAGGATGATCCGGGCAAAGTCCACGGCCTCCCGGCGCTGCGCCAGAAACTTTTCCGTGTCAAGCACGACGCCGGCACCCGGGTGTGGTGCCTCCGGAACCAGGGTGCCGCCGCAGTCCGCGGGGCGGTAAAACTTCCAGCCCAACCGTTCCTGGGCGCCCTGGCCATGCAAAACGACGCCGGCGCCGGGATGCCAGCGGCGCAGCTGGCCCGGCTTTTGAGTGTAGTAGGTGAACAGGAAGTCCTCGACAGGGTGCTTTTGGCCGGCGGAACGCCGCGCCAGGTAGGGCAACGCGTAGCGGTCCACGCGTTCCTGGTGCGCCGCCTCGAGGGCCCGCCAGTGCGCCTCGGCCAGCCGTACGGGGTCCGCCGGCTGGCGCGTCTCCCCATGGTCCGGCAGCAAGGGCTTTCCTGTGGTCATGAGTCCATTATCCGCCGTCGGGTACGGGGGTGGGGTCAGTCTCCGCCGCCTCCCGACGCCGCGCAGCTCCCCAGGTTCAGCGAGACGAGGCCTGAACCAGTCAGCCGCTCAATGGTGCTGACGCTACCAAACTGCCCGCCGTCGGCCCGGAGGACTGTGAATTTGACCCGGCTCCGCCAGCGCACATTGGAGATGCCGGCGGCGTCCACGGAGACTCCGGAAAAACTGCTGGTGCCCACAATTCGATACGATGCCCCGAACTGGTCCCGGGCCGTGACGTCGCTTGCAACGTTGGTTCCCTCATAGTGGAACAGCCCGGCGCCGTCGGTTGATTCGTTGAACTCTCCAATGAGCCGGCCCCCTGTAACGGTCAGCGCGGCCGCGCCGCAATCAAGTCTCGCGCCAGTGGCGGGGAAGTCAATCCGTTGGTGGTAAGTTGTGGCATTGGCTCCCGTTGCGCCGGTGGCCAGAGCGGCTGCGACGGCCGCGGCCACGGCCGACATGCGCCATGTGCTCGTGTGCATTGTGGATCCTTTCTCGATTGGGCCGCCCAGCGGCCCCTTGTTTCAGCGGGTTGCCCGGTGGCGCAGAAGTGCCCTGGCTGCCGTGGTGCAACCGACCACTGCCAGCGCGATGAGGCTGAGCAGGAGGCCGTACCAGGAAATGTTTCCGACAACAGCTCCAAAGCCACTCGTGGCGGACTTGGACAGGGATGCGACGACGAAGAATACGGCGGCCATTCCAGCCAGTGACATGGCAATTTGCGCCAGTGCAGGCACTCGATTCTTGGACATTGTTTCCTCCTATGGGCATTGCCGAATGTGATGTTCCATCTTGGGCACGGTTGCGGTCCTGAGTCGTCGGCCTCGTGGTCCGTCGACACCCTTCGCTCGGACGAAAAACGGCCGGGCATTTTCATCCTCCGGAACGAGGACGGCCACCGTCTTTGGGCGGACAATGGAATAAAGTTCCTGGGAGGCGTGGAATGGGGATTGGTGGACGTTTGACCGAAGTGCATCCGGCAGTGGCGCCTGCCATGCTGTGGGTGTTGCTGATCGCCGAACAGCTGGCCGTGCAGCCACCTGGAATGCCGGTGGCTGTGATCGGCGCCTGCGTGATTGCCGCGGGACTCATGGCCAGGAGACGCCATCCGCTGTTTTCCGTCCTTGCCGTTGCCGGCACGCTCGCTGCTGAAGCTCCCCTGGGCGTGAGCACCCAGGATACCTCCGTTCCCATCATCCCGGTGTTCTGGGTTGTATTTCTTACATTTGCCGCGCTCCACGGTCGTCGCAGGGGGATCGCGGTGGTGGCGCTCATTGTCGCCATTGTTGCGGGAATGCTTCTTGAGGGCGGCCGGTTGGACGTGGCCAACCTCCAACACAGCTTCCTGTTCACACTGGCACTGGCCGTTCCCCCGGCGATCGCTGGACTATACAGTGATTCGCGCCACCGCTACACCTTGGCGCTTGAGGCGGAGGCGCGCGCCAGAGAGGCGCTCAGGGAGGCCGAAACTGAAAAGGCCCTCATCGAGGAGCGGTTGGGCATTGCCCGCGAACTGCATGACGTCATCGCACACGGCGTGGGCGTCATGGGCATCCAGGCAGGAGCAGTGCGGCTCCGGCTCCAGCCCGGACAAGACGAACTTGCAAGGGTTCTGGGCAGCATCGAGGAAACCGGGCGCTCTGCCATTGCCGAACTGGCCCGCGTCTTGGGCATCTTGAGGGCAGAGGCTACGGACATGGCCCCCCAACCGACATTGGCCGATCTGCCCGCCCTCGTGTCCGAGGCGCGAACTTCGGGTCAAAACGTTGCCTTCACCCTAGAAGGCCGCGGCGGCCTTGTTCCGGCCGGAATTGCCGTGTCCACCTATCGGATCGTGCAGGAACTACTCACCAATGCGCGCAAGCACGCACCTGAAAGCAGCGTCGAGGTGAAGGTGGAAATCAATGACAGTGCCGTCCATATAGCCGCGCGAAATGCCTTTCATACCCGGGACGCCTCTTCAGGGGGGACCGTGGGTGGGTATGGACTCGCCGGAATTCGCGAACGCGTGGAGGCCTACGGAGGCGGCCTTGAGCTGTCCCAGGGGGGCGGACTTTTTACAGTCGATGCGAGCCTGCCCGTGGGGCAAGTGCAGAGGGCCGGATGACAAGCGTGGCCATCGTCGACGACCAGGAACTAGTTCTCGCCGGCTTCAAAATGATTATCTCCGCAGAACCCGACCTGGTGGTGTCCGGCGAAGCCCGGTCCGGGACTGAGGCTGTGCAGATGGTGCGTCGGATTCGGCCCGACGTTACGCTGATGGACATTCGGATGCCCGGACCGGTGGACGGGCTGGAGGCGACCCGGGAACTCACGCGTGGAGGAGCCGCAACGAAGATCGTCATGCTTACGACCTTTGACACTGACGATTCTGTGTTCGCAGCCCTTGACGCTGGGGCAAGTGGATTCCTGCTGAAGAATTCGCCTCCTGAACGGATGCTGGAGGCCATTCGCATCGTTGCCGGTGGGGAAGCTCTGCTTGACCCTGCCGTCACAACCCGCGTCATATCAGAATTTGGCAACCGTCGCTCGCGAACGGCAGGCAATCATGGCTCCTGGCGGCTCACGGAGCGGGAAGGGGAGGTCCTCCGCGGCGTTGCGTCTGGATTGTCAAACGCAGAAATTGCCAGAATGCTTTTCCTGAGTGAGACCACGGTAAAGACGCACGTGGCCCATGTGCTCGCCAAAGTTGGTGCCAGAGATCGTGTCCAGCTGGTGGTGCGGTGCTATGAATCAGGATTCGTCCGCCCGGACCAGCCAGATTGGGCTGTTCGAGGCGACTAGGTCGAACGCCCAGACCCCACCGCGCTGTCGGCCTGGGCTGCCGCCGTGATCAGCGCCATCATGGTTTGGTGCAGCGCGGTTGCCGACTGCCGGTCCAGGCCCAGCCGGGCCATCATGGTGCCGGGGACGGACAGGGCCTGCTCCCGCAGGGCGGCCCCGGCGGGGGTGAGGTCCACGGCCAGGGCGCGCTCGTCGGCCTCCGAGCGGTGCCGCGTGACATAGCCCGCCGCCTCCAGCCGCTTGAGCAGGGGCGAAAGCGTTGCCGGCTCGAGCAGCAGGGCGGCTCCGATGTCCTTGACCTTGCGCGGGGCCTCCTCCCACAGGGCCAGCATGACCAGGTACTGCGGGTGGGTCAGCCGGAGCGGGGCAAGCACCGGCTTGTACGCCGCAATGACGCTGCGTGAGGCAACGCTCAGGCCAAAGCACAGCTGCCGTTCAAGCAGCAGGTCGTTGTCCTTGGCGGCCACTCTATAACTCCCGGGATCGGTGTGGAGGGACGGGAAACAGCCCGCCCCTCAATTAGTTAGTGCACTAACTAACAGGCTACTATGGAATTCACTCTTACCTTCAATCCACGGGGGAACCCCATGTCAGACGAGCGTTTTGTCCACCGGTTCATGCGTTTCACCGGACGCTTGCGCATGATTTTCGGCCCCGCCCACAGCAGTCCGCTGGACCATGAAATGACGCCGGAAAACAAGGCCCTGCTCAGCGCGCAGCAGGCCGCCACGGAGCAATGGGCCACCATCACGCGCCCGGACGGCACCACCTACCTGGTCCCCAAGGACCCGAGCGACCAATCCCTTCGCTGACGCCCGGCCAGGCGCCTTTCGGGCGGCGCCGGCGTAAACTGGTGAGATACGGCTCACACCGCATCCAGCTGGAGAGGGGGTGTTGATGATGACAGGGAACGACAAATTCATCACCAAGTTCATGCATGCCACCGATAGATTCCGGACCGTCTTTGGCCCGGCGGACCAAGGCGACATGGATTCCCCGGTGGTCCACCGGCACGACGCCATTGAAGATGAAAGCGACCAGACACTGTCGCAGATCGAGGTTGGCACCGATTCGGAAGGCCATCACTACGCCATCCGGAAAGACGACCAACCGTCCGCGTAGGCCGCGTCCGCGTAGCCCGCGTCCTGCTCCTCGCGCCGCACCGAACCGGCTGGCACCTTTGCGGTGCCGGCCTTAGCGGCCGGTGCCGCCGTACACGGTAGCCTCGTCTTCGCCGTCGAGCCCGAATGCCTGGTGGACGGCGCGGACTGCCGCGTCCAGCCGGTCCGCCCGGGTCACCACTGAAATGCGGATTTCCGAGGTTGAGATCAGGTCGATGTTCACCCCGGCGTCGGAGAGCGCCTGGAAGAAGCGGTGCGACACGCCCGGGTTGGACCGCATGCCGGCGCCAATGAGGGAGAGCTTGCCGATCTTGTCGTCATAGATCAGGTCCTCGAAACCCACCTCAGCCTGCTGAGCACGGAGGGCCGCCAGGGCGTCCTCGCCCTCCACCATGGGCAGGGTGAAGGAGATGTCCGTCTTCGCGGTCCCCTTGGTGGAAATGTTCTGCACGATCATGTCGATGTTCGTGTGCGCGCCGGCAATGATGCCAAAGATCATGGCCGCCTTGCCGGGAATGTCCGGCACGCCCACCACGGTGACCTTGGCTTCGGACCGGTCGTGGGCCACGCCGGAGATGATTGGCTGCTCCAAGGCAACTCCCTCTGAGATCTTGATTTTGTCGTCGGGGCTGGGCAGGACCCAGGTCCCTTCATGGTCGCTAAAGGATGACCGGACATGGATGGGCAGGCCAAAGCGCCGGGCGTATTCCACGCAGCGCAGGTGCAGGATCTTGGCCCCGGAGGCGGCCATCTCCAACATTTCCTCGCTGGAGATCTTGCTTATTTTCTGCGCCGTAGGCACCACGCGGGGATCGGCGGTGTACACGCCGTCCACGTCGGTGTAAATCTCGCAAACGTCTGCATTCAGGGCCGCGGCGAGTGCCACGGCGGTGGTGTCGGAGCCGCCGCGCCCCATGGTCGTGATCTCGTGAGTGGTGCGGCTCATGCCCTGGAAACCGGCCACAATGGCGACTTTGCCCTTGTCGAGGCAGGTCCGCACGCGGTGGGGGTCCACGTCGATGATGCGGGCCTTGCCGTGGATGCCGTCGGTGATCATGCCGGCCTGGCTGCCTGTGAAGGACTGTGCCACGCCGCCGTGGGAGCTAATGGCCATGGCCAGCAGCGCCATGGAAATGCGTTCGCCGGCGGTCATGAGCATGTCCAGCTCACGGGCCGGCGGGTGCTCGGAAACCTGCGCGGACAAGTCCAGCAGTTCGTCGGTGGTGTCGCCCATGGCGGAGACCACCACCACCACTTCATGCCCCGCATTTTGCGTTTCCACCACACGCCGGGCAACACGGAGGATGCCCGCGGCGTCTGACACGGACGATCCGCCATACTTTTGAACAATCAAGCTCATGGGTGCACACTCATCGGCTAACCTAACGCAACACAAACAAATGACTGGGGAATCTGGGCTGCCGCTCGCTCCGATCCACGCAAGCGCAGCGGCCGGTGCGGCTCTTTTGGCGCGGATGGCAGTAAGGCCCAGTTTAGCGCGGCGCCACCGCCAAGATGGAATTGGCGAGTCCACATGACGGACAGCGGCGCCATCCAAAGATACGACGCCGGGATGATGCCTTCCGCTGCCGGCCCACCCTAGGATGGTGCCAAGGCCGTGCCGGGCCCGGTGCGGCAGATGACATTTGGGGGCAGTGGTGGAAGCAGAAACAGAACCATTCACGGGGCTGGCCGCCGTGGGCATTTCGCGGCGCTTTGGCGCTGTCCAGGCGGTGGCAAACATGGAGCTGCATGCACCGGCCGGTGAGGTGACCGCGCTGATTGGCCCCAACGGCGCCGGGAAAACCACGCTGCTGCTGGTGCTGGCCTCCCTGCTGGCCCCCGACAGCGGCACCGTGCGCGTCATGGGAATTGACCCCATGAAGGAGCCGGCCGCCGCGCGGGCCCGAATAGGCTGGATGCCGGACACCTTGGGCGTGTGGGAGTCCCTGACTGCCCGCGAAATCCTCACTGTCATGGGCAAGTTCTACCGGATGCCCAAGGGCCGGCTGCCGGCCCGCGTTGACGAATTGCTGGACCTGGTCAACCTGGCTGAGCTGGCCGAGCAAAAGGCGCGCGTCCTTTCCCGCGGGCAGCAGCAGCGCCTGAGCCTGGCCCGGGCACTGATCCACGATCCGGACGTGCTGCTGCTGGATGAACCGGCGTCGGGCCTGGACCCGGGCTCGCGGGTGTCCCTGCGGCGTATCCTGCGCGGGCTGGCGGCGGACGGGAAGGCCGTCGTCGTCTCTTCCCATGTCTTGGCGGAACTGGATGAAATCGCCGACAGGGCTGTTTTTGTCAACGCCGGCCGCACAGTCCTGGTCCAAACAGTTGGCCAGGCCGCCGCGCAGGGCCGCCGATATGCCATCTCAGCGCTTGACCCGGCAGCCCTGGCCGCGGAATTGACCCGCCTGGGCGTTTCCTTTGACGCGGGGAAGGGCCGCCGGGATTCCGTCTCCGTGGCCCTCGGCACGGAAGCCCAGGGCGCGCAGCTGTTGGCGGACCTGGTGCGGGCAGGGGTTGCCGTCACCGCATTTGCCCCGGCGGCCGGCGCCCTGGAAGAGAGCTACCTGGGATTGGATGTGGAACAGCGATGACCATCATGGAGAACGGAACCGGCCCCGCGCCCCGGACTGATGCGGGGCCGTCGGGCCTGGGTGCCTACGCGGCCGGGGTGTGGGCTGTGGTGGGCATGGAATTGCGCCAGCGGCTGCGCGCCCGGGGCTGGTACATCATGCTGGTGGTCTGGTTTGGCCTGATCTGGCTGGTCACCGCGCTGACGTGGGCAAGCTGGAAATTCCAGAGCTCCGCCCAGGGGGACTTTGGCGGCGTAGCGGGCTCCGCGGCGAACGGGCCCGGTCCGCTCATCTTCGAGGCGGTGCTGGCCTTCGTGCTGCTTTTCGGGCTGCTGGTGGCTCCGGCGTTGTCCGCCAACGCGATCAGCGGGGACCGGGCGGGCGGCACGCTGGCCATCATGCAAGTCACCCTTTTGCGGCCGGGCCAGCTGCTGTGGGGCAAATTCCTGGCGTCGTGGTGTGCCGCCCTGGCGTTTTTGGTGGTGAGCGTGCCGTTCCTGGTGTTCGGCATTCTGCAGGGCGGACTGGGGGCAGGCCACATCCTCGTTGCCCTGCTCATGCTGGCCATCGAACTCGGTGTGGTGTGTGCCCTGGGCGTGGGAGTTTCAGCGCTGGCCAACCGCCCGCTGTTCTCCATTGTGGTCACGTACCTGGTGGTGGCCGCGCTGACGTTTGGCACGCTCATCGCCTTCGGACTGGGCATGATGGTCACCGACGGGACCGTGCAGGCGAACCAGGTGTATTACAAGAACAGCTATGTAGCGACGGGGCCTGACGGCACGGTGGACCCCTCCCAGCCGTCTGGCCAACCGGAACTGCCCCAGGACATCACGGACCAGAACGACCAGTTCGCCTGCTATGGACCGCTGCAGGACCAGAGGGCGCCACGCACGGACCGGGTCGCATGGCTGCTGGGCATGAATCCCTTCGTGGTGGTGGCGGACGCCATTCCGTACCCCGACCGCACCAGCGCCGCCCAACAGCAGTATGCCGTCGGGGCGTTCGAATCAATCAGCCAGGGAGCCCGCTCCGCCCAGGCCGGCCCCGAGGCAACGTGCCAGTGCGCCAACGGCAAGGTGGCGGCGTCGTACCTTTCCCCGCAGGCTCCCTTGTGGCCGCTGGGCCTGGGATTGCAACTACTGCTCGCGGCCGGGGTGATGGCGCTTGCCTGGCGGGCGCTGCGCACACCCGCGGGCAGGCTCGCCAAGGGCACGCGCATCGCGTAGGCGGCGGGCTCCCCGCCGAGAGTGCAGCTCTGGCGGCCCGGCGAATCGCCAGGCCACCAGAGCTGCACACTGGGTGCGGACCGCCCGGAACTCCGGCTGACCGCGTCTCCGGCTTACCGTGCGGCGGCGGCCAGCGTTGCGGGCGCCGTCATCAGCACCACGTCTTCCGGGATGTGCCGGACGGCGCCCTTGTCGGCGCTGGTGGCCATGGAGGCGTAGGCGCGCAGCGCAGCGGAAACCACGCGCTGGCGGGTGGCCGGGCGGTAGCCGGTGGTGGCCTCGAGGCGTTCGCGGCGCTCGTCGAGTTCAACCGGGTCCACCACCAGCTCCAGGGACCGGTTGGGGATGTCGATGCGGATCAGGTCGCCGTCCTCAACGAGTGCGATGGTGCCGCCGGCCGCAGCCTCGGGGGAGATGTGGCCAATGGAGAGGCCCGAGGTGCCGCCGGAGAAGCGCCCGTCGGTGATCAGCGCGCAGACCTTGCCCAGTTTCAGGCCCTTCAGGAAGGACGTGGGGTAGAGCATTTCCTGCATGCCTGGGCCGCCGCGGGGGCCTTCGTAGCGGATCACCACCACGTCGCCGGCCTTGACCACCTTGGAGAGGATCTTCTCCACGGCCTCGTCCTGGGATTCGCAGACCACGGCCGGGCCCTCAAACGTCCAGATGGATTCGTCCACGCCGGCCGTCTTGACCACGGCGCCGTCGATCGCGATGTTGCCGCGCAGCACGGCCAGGCCGCCGTCCTTGGAGAAGGCGTGCGCAACATCGCGCAGGCAGCCTTCCGCGGCGTCCGTGTCGAGCGAGGTCCACTCGGCCGACTGCGAGAACGCCGTGGAGGAGCGCTGGCCACCGGGGGCTGCGGTCCACAGCGCCTGGGCTTCGGGAGTTGCCTTGCCGCCGCGGATGTCCCAGTCGTCGAGCCAGTCCTGGAGGTTGGGGGTGTGCACCGAGGTGACGTTTGTGTGGAGCAGGCCGCCGCGGTTCAACTCGCCCAGCAGGGCCGGAATGCCGCCGGCGCGATGCACATCCTCCATGTAGTACGTCTTGTTCCCTGCGACGTTCGGGGCTACCTTGGCGAGGCACGGCACCTTGCGGGACTTCGCGTCGATATCGTCGAGGTCGTACTTCAGCCCGGCCTCCTGCGCTGCGGCGAGCAGGTGCAGGATGGTATTGGTGGAGCCGCCCATGGCGATGTCCAGGGCCATGGCATTGTCGAATGCCTCGAAGCTGGCGATCGCGCGCGGCAACACGGAGGCGTCGTCGTCCTCGTAGTAGCGCTTGGCCAGTTCGACGGCGGTTGCCCCGGCGCGCTGGTACAGCTCCTTGCGCGCGGTGTGGGTTGCGAGGAGGGATCCGTTGCCGGGCAGGGACAGGCCGATCGCCTCGGTCAGGCAGTTCATTGAGTTGGCCGTGAACATGCCGGAGCAGGAGCCGCAGGTGGGGCAGGCGTTGGCTTCGATGAGGTCGATGTCGGCGTCGGAAATTGAGGAGTCCACGGCGTCGGAGATGGCGTTGACCAAATCCAACGAGCGGATCGAGCCGTCCGTCAGCGTAACCCGTCCGGCTTCCATGGGGCCGCCGGAGACAAACACGGTGGGGATGTTCAGGCGCAGGGCGGCCAGGAGCATGCCGGGGGTGATCTTGTCGCAGTTGGAGATGCACACCAGCACGTCGGCGCAGTGGGCGTTGACCATGTACTCCACGGAGTCGGCGATCAAATCGCGCGAGGGCAGCGAGTAGAGCATGCCGTCGTGGCCCATGGCGATGCCGTCATCCACGGCAATGGTGTTGAATTCGCGCGCGATGGCGCCGGCTTCGTGGATGGCTTCGGAGACGATCCGTCCCACGGGCGCCAGGTGGGTGTGGCCGGGCACGAACTCGGTGAAGGAGTTGGCGACGGCGACAATGGGCTTGCCGATGTCGGACTTGGCAACGCCGGAAGCCATCATGAGGGCGCGGGCGCCCGCCATGTTGCGGCCGTGGGTGACTGTGCGTGAGCGTAATGGAGGCATAAAACCAGTCAAGCAGCACCAGGAGTCCGGCGGAAGACGGTGTCAATACTAGTAGTGGGAGTGCTAGTTTTAGAACAATGAATGAAGAACGACGGCGGGAACTCGGCCAGTTCCTGCGCGACAGGCGGGGCAACCTGGTCCGTGCCGAGCTGGGGCTGCCGCCCATTGGCCGCAGCCGCACCGTGGGATTGCGCCGTGAGGAGATCTCCTCCTTCGCAGCAGTCAGCGTCACCTGGTACACGTGGCTGGAACAGGGCCGGGACATCAACGCCTCCCGCCAGGTGCTTGAATCCATCGCCCGGGTGCTGCGGCTGAGCGCGGCGGAGCAGTCCTACCTGCTGGCCATGGGCGGGTATGCCCCTGTTCCCGCTGCCGAGGTTGCCCTGATTGAGGCGGCGCCGCCCCACCTGCAGGGGCTGCTGGATGCCCTGGGCTTTCCCGCTTTTGCCGTGGCCCCGGACTGGGGGATAGCAGGGTGGAACAGTGCCTATGCGGGGCTTTATTCGCGCATTGCCGGCGTCGACCCGGCGGACAGGAACCTGCTGTGGCTCATCTTTACCGACCCGCACCTGCGTGAAATGCTCCCCGACTGGGAGGAGACGTCCCGGCACTTTGTGGCCGAGTTCCGCGCTGAGGCCGGCCCACGGCTTGGATCGGGTCCGCACACAGCGCTGGTGGGCCGCCTTCTGGCCGCCAGCCCCGACTTTGCGCAGGTCTGGGCCGACCGCGGCGTGGAGGGATTCGCCTCCCGACGGCGTGTTTTCCTTCATCCGCATGTGGGCGAGCTGGTGTTTGACCAGCACCGGCTGGTGCCTTCGGACGCACCGGAACTGCACTTTGTCCTGTACGTTCCAACGCCCGGCACGCCCACGCAGGAGCGCCTGGCCCGTCTCGGCGGCTGACGGGGCCCGACTTTACGGCTGACGGGCGCCGCGCCGTTACGTCAGCGCGTTACGCCCGCGCCGTTACGTCAGCGCGTTCCGGCGGCCCTCAAACGCCCGGCCCAGCGTCACCTCGTCGGCGTACTCCAGGTCGCCTCCCACGGGCAGCCCGGAGGCCAGGCGCGTCACGGCAATGCCGATGGTCTTGAGCATCCGCGACAGGTACGTTGCCGTGGCCTCCCCCTCCAGGTTGGGGTCCGTGGCGATGATGATTTCCTGGATCTGGCTGTCATTGAGGCGCGTGAGCAGTTCGCGGATGCGCAACTGGTCAGGACCAATCCCGGCGATCGGGTTGATGGAGCCGCCCAGCACGTGGTACCGGCCCCTGAATGCGCGGGTGCGCTCCACCGCCAGCACGTCCTTGGATTCCTCCACAACGCAGATGACCGTCGGGTCGCGGCGGGGGTCGCGGCAAATATTGCACAGTTCCTCCTCCGTCACGTTGCCGCAGACGGTGCAGAACTTCACGCGTTCCTTCACGGTGACGATGGCGCGGACCAGGCGCTGCATGTCCTCGGTGTCCGCCTCGAGAATGTGGAACGCGAGCCGCTGGGCCGATTTGGGCCCGATGCCCGGCAACCTGCCCAGCTCGTCAATGAGCTCCTGAACTGCTCCCTCGTACACATTTCCTCTTGTCTATTGGTTCCTGAAAATCATCGGCGCCGGCTAGCGCCCGGCGTTGAGGTCGCGCTCTTCAATCAATTGCCCGCCCAGAATCCGCTCCACCGCAGCCTGGCCCACCACGCCCGACTCCTCAATGGTGACGTCATCCTCGCTCGGCACGTCCTCCACCTGGGGAGCATTCGCCGTCGTCGCGGCAGGGCGGCGGGCCGTCGCCTCCGCACTGTGGGACAGCCGCTGGTACATGCTCAGCTTTGCCCCGCCCGGTTGCTGCCCGCTTTCCACGCTCGACGCCGGTGCCCCGGACACGTCCGTCCCGCCCCCGGTGTGTGGTGCGGCAGGAGCCGCTGGGGTGGCGGCCGCGGCAGTGCCGGACGACGGCGGCTCGCCTGAGGTGGCGTTGCTTGCTCCGGCCGGGACGGGGCCGTCTGCCGGGGCCACTGTGGTGCCGACGGCGTCGGGGTCGGTTGCGGCTGGCGCCTGCGCCCAGTCCGGGGCGCTGGCCGGTGCGCCCCAGCCGGGGTCGGCCACTCGGTTGCGGGAGGTGGCGCCCAGGGAGACGCCCCAATCCTGGGGTGCGTCCTGCGTGGTGTTTTGCGCCAATTTGGCCGCCAGCAATTCGCTGCGGCGTGGCCCGGCCGGGGCCGCCGGGGCCGGTTCGGCGGGCTTGGTTGATTCGTCGGGCATGTCCCAGCCGCTGGTCCACGCCGAAATGGGCGACACCGTGGGACGGTAAGGCGCCGGCTCCTGGGACGGGCTCTGGGCCGGACGCTGTAACGGGTCGTGGGCAGCGCCTTGGCCTGGTTGCCGGGCGGAATCGTGGGCATCGGCGGGTTCGGGCAGCGCGGCGGCCGGTTCGCCCTGTGGGACGGTGGCCGGCTCAAGCCGTGGAGAGTTGGACGGTTCCCGCCCCTGCTGGGAAATTGGCGCGGCAGGGAGCTCGGGAGCCCAGTCGTCATGGGGTGGTTCGTCGTCCCACGACGGTTCTTCCGGGATGGGCCCGTCCCATTCGGAGGCGGGCGTGGGCCGTCGTGAAGGTGAGGGCTGTGGGGCTGCCGGGGTTTCGGCTGCCGGAGCGGGCGCAGCTGCACCGGAGGTGGTGGCTGTCGGTGCGGGTGCAGTGCCCTGGACCGGAGCCTGAACGGCGGCGCCCTGGGTGGGAGCCTGAACGGCGGGTCCCTGGGTGGGAGCCTGAGCCTGAATCGGGGCCTGGACGGAAGCCTGAACCGGGGCTTGGACGGGAGCCTGGACGGCGGTGCCCTGGACGGGAGCCTGAACTGGTGCTTGGGCTGCGGGCGCGATGGGCGTTACGGGCGCAGGGTGGTGCCCCTGGCCGGAAGGCCGCCGGTCAGCCGAACCTTTTGGGTTTGGCTCAGCGCTGCTTTCATGGGCCGGCGCATCACCTGTGACAGGGTCAAGCTGGCACGTGATGCCCAGCGTGGTGTGGATGGCCTGGCGCAGATTGTCCGCGTGGCCGCTGTTGCTGAACGCCTGGATCAACGCCGTGGTGGGCAGCGCCACGCGAAGCGTTTCCCCGTCGAAGGCGCGGGGCACCACGTTTTGGTTCACCATGGCCCACGACACCTTGCGGATGTTGCTGAGGTTCGCGAGAATTTCCGGCCACGCGCGCCGAATAACCTCGATCCCGGTGCCGCCGGGAGCCTGCTGTGCCAGTGGCTGTTCCTGGGCGGTTGGAACGTCAGCCGGAACCGCTGCCTGCCGCGCGGAGGGTGATGCAGTCTCTAGGCTGTCCCAGCTCGGTGCCGTGTCGGGTGCCTGCGCGGCCGGGGCCTGCGGACCGGCCTGGGAGGTGGATGCCTGGGCCGTGGGTGCCGGGGCCGCGGGTGCGGAAGTGGCATGCGCCTGCAACGGCGGAGTTTGCGACGGCGGACCGGCCGGGGCGGCAACAGGCGCCGCTTGCGCGGCAGGCGAGGGCGCGGAGGGGGCGGCCTGCGCTGCCGGTTCCACGGCGGTGGCGGCGTGGCGGCTGGCGACCTGGGCTCCGGCGTCGGCCTTGGCTTTGGCCAGCTGCGCCCGCACTGCTGCCAGGCCACCGCCAGGGGCAGGCGGCGTGGCGGGGGCGAAGGCGGGCGCGGTGCCCGGGGCGAAGGAATCCCCGGCACCAGGGTTGGTCCCTGCCGAGCCGGCGGTGGCGGGGACCCCGGCGGCGACGGGGCCGCCGCCATAGTTGAGGCGCCGTTCCATCTGGTCCAGCCGGGCTGCCATGCCCCGCGCTGTGGTGTCGGCGCCGGGCAGCAGGAGCCGGGCCCCGAGCAATTCCAGGTGCAGGCGCGGGGAGGTGGCTCCGGTCATTTCATTGAACGCGGAGTTGGTGACGTCGGCTGCGCGGGAAAGCTCGGCAGCGCCAAGCTGCGCTGCCTGCGTCTGCATGCGGGCGATGAGCTCATCCGGGGTGCCGCGCAAAATGGCGTGGGCGCTTTCGGGCATGGCCTGGACAATGATGAGGTCGCGGAAGCGCTCCAGCAGGTCCTCAACAAAGCGGCGGGGATCGTGGCCGGTCTGGATCACGCGGTCCACGGACTTGAAAACGGTGGCGGAATCGCTGGCGGCCAAGGCTTCGACGACGTCGTCCAGCAGGGAGGCGTGGGTGTAGCCGAGCAGGTCCACGGCAAGTTCATAGTCCAAGCCGGAAGGACCCGCGCCGGCCATGAGTTGGTCCAGCACGGACAGCGAATCGCGGACTGAGCCGCCGCCGGCGCGGATCACGAGGGACAGCACGCCGGGGGCTACAGGCACGTTTTCCTGTTCACACAGGCGGGACAGGTACGCCATGAGCGGTTCCGGCGGGACCAGCCGGAAGGGGTAGTGGTGCGTGCGGGAGCGGATGGTGCCGATGACCTTGTCCGGCTCCGTGGTGGCGAAGATGAACTTGATGTGTTCCGGCGGCTCCTCCACAATTTTCAGCAGCGCATTGAAGCCGGCGGACGTGACCATGTGGGCCTCGTCAATGATGAAAATCTTGTAGCGGTCCCGGATGGGGGCAAAGGTGGCGCGTTCGCGGAGGTCGCGGGCATCATCAACGCCGCCGTGGCTGGCGGCGTCAATCTCAATGACATCCAGCGAACCGGATCCGCCGCGGGCCAGCTCAACGCAGCTGTCGCAGCTGCCGCAGGGATGGGAGGTGGGTCCCTTTGCACAGTTCAGGCATCGGGCCAGGATGCGGGCAGAGGTGGTCTTGCCGCAACCACGCGGGCCGGAAAAAAGGTAGGCGTGGTTGACGCGGTCCTTGTCCAGCGCAGCCATCAGGGGAGCCGTGACATGCTCCTGGCCGATCACGTCCGCGAACGAATCGGGGCGGTACCGGCGATAAAGGGCTGTTGGTGCACTCACAGATGAAACCCTATCTAATCTGCCTGACAAAATGCCGGTCGATGCCGCGGATTGGGCACATCTGGGGATAAGTTCACAGGGCAAAGTAAAGACCCCCCATGCACCCGCCAGAGCCCGCTTACCCTTGCTACCTTCCGGTCCTGGGGGAGTTCACAGGGTGACGCCACATGAGGGGCCGTCCAACAGCTTACCTGAAGGAGCGGGGGCGGGCGAATTGGCAGGCACCCCGGCCATTCCCATTGGCAGGCAACGGTGGTAGCTTCACGTCAAGGGGTAGTGCTGTTCATCCACATAGATGCCCGGGAAGCTTCACCCCTTGGGTTGCCCGGGGCTTGAGGAGCTGACGGTCGTCATGATTTACGGACTCTTTCAATGGGCATTCCTGGTCCTCGCCTTCGTCTGCGGGATTTCCGCACTGCTGCGGCTGGAAGTGTTTTCCACCAACACCAGCCAGCGGGCCCACCACCATTCCGACCAGCAATTCCTGCTATGGATTCTTTGCGTGCTGTTCATGGTGGCCGGCTTCGTCGCGGCCGTGCTGGCTGCCAACCACGGATTGAGATAGCGGCAGCTGCACCGCACGCAGAAGGGTGGGACCAAGGCGCCTGCCTGCCCGGATGGGCTGGCGGCGGCGGTCCTTATTGGTTATGCAGCAAATTGCCAGAAAAATAATCAAGTGCGGAATATCACAGCGACGTGACAATGTTGTAAAGTTGTTCTTGTGCACGGAGTTGCGGGGGGAGCGCCGCACCCGGGCACGGGGGAATTGGGAACCTGCGGTTCCCGGTCCCGCGCATTATGGTCTGCCTTCCGATGGACCGTGTTGGAGATGGGGGTAGTAGGGCTTGAACGGGGCCCTACTACCCTTATTTTCTGCCGTTTTCCGCCCTGCGCGGCAATCGATTCGTGACTTGGGCGTTTCGTCAGGTACTCTTGAACCTGCCGTGTTCACCACGGCAAGCTGGAGGATTCGCCTAGCGGCCTATGGCGCACGCCTGGAACGCGTGTTGGGTTAACGCCCTCGGGGGTTCAAATCCCCCATCCTCCGCACAACTGGAAGCGGCCCCGGACTGTGAAAACAGTGCCGGGGCCGCTTTTGTTTTCCCTGGGCCTCTCGGCCCCATTGTGACCCAACGCGACCCGTCGCGATCGAATGTGACCCAACGTGCCGGGGCTAGAATCGGGCTGTGAATAAACAGAAGCTAAAGTCCCTTTCCATTGCCCTGAACGATGGCACCGAAACTACGCTTGGTGCCGTGGCCAAGGGGGCCGTGCTGGTGGTCAATGTGGCATCGGCGTGCGGGTTCACCAAGCAGTACGCCGCACTCGAGGCGCTGTATGAAAGCTACCGGGCCCGCGGCCTGGAAATCCTGGGCATCCCCTGCAACCAGTTCGGCGGCCAGGAGCCCGGCACGGATGAGGAAATCGCGGAATTCTGCCAGAAGAACTTCGGAGTGACATTTCCACTGGGGACCAAGGTTGACGTCAACGGCACCGGTGCGCACCCGCTCTTTGCCGAGCTGACCGGTCACGGTGCCAGTCCCGTCAAATGGAACTTTGAAAAATTCCTGATCAGCGCAGACGGCAGCTTGCTGGCCCGCTTTGCCTCCGCCGTCACCCCTGACGCCCCCGAGCTGGTGGCAGCCATCGAGGCCGCCCTCGCATAGACCCCCGCGTAGACCCTCGCATAAACCCCCCGGGTCAGTCCGCCGTCACCGCCGCGAGCCACGCCTGCAGGAACGCCGCGCCGGCGTCGTCGTGAATGACGTCGGCACCCAGGCCCAGGTCGGCCGATGTCAGGACCGGGTATGGCTTGGCCGGGACGCCGTCGGCCGGGCGCACATCCACGTGCTTGACGCTGTGGTCCTGGTGGTGCAGCCAGTCGGCCATGGCATAGTCGGTACGCGAGTCGCCCACGGTGCGCCACGCTTCCGGCACAATGCCCTGCGCGGCCAGCAGTTCCACGGCCCGGCTGGCACCGAGGTCCTTGCCCAGCCGGACCGATTCAATGTCCGTGGAGATGATGGTGGGGTCCACCCGGTAGTCCACGCGGCCGCCGGCCGGGTAGCGGTGGTCCAGACGGGCGGCGCCCAGCTGGTGCCGGGCCAGGAGTGCCAGGGCGTCGGCGTCGAACAGCCCTTGCTGCACCAAATAGTCGCTGTTGGACACCGCCAGCTGCTGTTCCACAGACACCATGGCCCGCTTGGTTTCGTCAAAAAACATGTGCTCGGCGTAGCTGGCGTGCACCAGCGCCCTGACATCGTCGGCGAAGGCCGCGGGCATGGCCAGCTCGCGGTCCAGGTGGATGGCGCCGGGCCCCTGCGCCGTGAAGCTGAACCAGACGGCGCCCTTTTCGCAAATCGCGTGCACCACGGCCCGGGCCGGTATTCCGGCGTCGATCATGGGCGCCATGACCTGTTCCGCAATGAACGAATCGGAGCGGCCGGTATTGAAGATGACGGGAATTTCCTCGTGGAGCAGGCCGATCAGGCTGTCAATGATGCCGGGGGCCACCTGCCGGCTCTCGGGACTGGCAATGGGGCCGTCCACGTCAAGCAGCAGGGCCAGGGGCGGGGTAGCAAGCGTCATGAACCCATGATCCCAGCCTTCCCCGCTGCCCGCGTGCACCCGAGGTAACCATTTGGCAACACACCCGGCGGCGCGCAGGCGAGGCAGTTCCCTTGGGGCCCTCCAGTCCATAGTCTGAGGGGGTGATCTTCAAAGCAGTAGGCGACAAGCGGCCCTATCCTGACCATGGCTATGTCACGCCCAAGGACTGGTCCGCCGTGCCGCCGCGCCAAGTCCGGCTGGCCGATTTGGTGACAACCAAGGCCCAGCTGGACCTCGAGGCGCTGCTGGCCGAGGACTCTACATTCTTTGGCGACCTCTTCCCGCATGTGGTGCAGTGGCACGGGACCCTCTATCTGGAGGACGGCCTGCACCGGGCAGTGCGCACGGCCCTGCACCAGCGGACCATCCTGCACGCCCGGGTGCTGGTGATCGATGACTGACACGCCCGACGGCGGCCGGGACCACGGCGGCCGGGACGACGACGTCCTCCTGACGGCGGGGCAACAGCGCAGGGCGGCGCGGGAGGCTCGGCGCCAGGCCAAGGACGCGGCCTACGAAGAGCGCCTGGCCCGCAAGAAATCCAAGGACGTGCAGTTTTGGCACGGGCGCCAGGTCATTGACGCGCAGGGACTTGCCGAGGCGTTTCCCGAGCCGGAATCCCCTGAATACGAACCAAGCATGGTCCGGCGGCGCATCACCCACGCCGTCACCCTGGTGCTGCTGCTCGCCCTGGTGGTGGCCGGCGTGGTGCTGGCTGGAATGGTGCAGCGCGGCGAGCTGGAGATCAAGTTTGGCTTCCCGAAAGCCGCCGCGCCGGTGGCCAGCTGTCCGGCGGAGACCCTGGACTACCCGGCCAACAAGAAGGTGGCCGTCAATGTCTACAATGCCGGCAGCCTTGAAGGGATGGCCACAAAGGTGGCGGCCGAGCTGAAAAAGCGCGGCTACGTGGTCAAGGCTGTGGCCAACCGGACCACGGAATATTCGGCGCCCGTGGTGGTGGTTTCCGGCGCCGCCGGCCATGCCTCGGCGTTCAACCTCCAGCGCAACGTGGCCGGCTCGGAATATGTCCAGGACGGCCGCAAGGATGCCAGCGTCGACTTCATCGTCACCAACACCTACACCACCCTGGTCGAGGCGCCCAAGGTTGACCAGACGCCCGGGCGGCTGTCCTGCCCGCGGCTGCAACCCACCACCGCGCCGCCGTCGGCCAAGCCCACTCCCTAGCGGATGGTGACCGGCCGGCCGTCGTCGTCGAAGGCGGCGCCCACCCCGGCCTGGATGAACCGGACGGCGGCGGCCACGCGCTCCTCCTCGGCACCCGAGGTGCGGCGGGACGCGCTGGCGGTCAGGGAGCCGTGGATCAGCTGCACCAGCCCCTCCACGTCGGCCTCGGGCAGGAACCGCTGGTCCATGCCGTCGCGCAGGATGTCCTCCAGCAGCCGGTTCAGCTCGCCCACATGCACGGCCAGCTTGGCGAACGATTCGCTTGAAAGCACCGAACGCATGGCCGGGCCGGGGGGCAGGTGGCGGCGCGTGAGGTCCTCCAGCTGGGCCCGGACATACAGCGAAAGCCTGTCCACGGGATTTTCCAGCCCGTCCAGCCTGGCCTTCAGCTCGCTGACAAACCGTCCGGTTTCATCGAGCGCAAACGCCACCAAGAGCTGTTCCAGGTCGGCAAAGTAGTTGTATACGGCGGTGCGGCCAACGCCGGCGCTGCGGGCAACGTCCGTCATGGTCAGGCCCGGCAGGCCGTGGCTGAACAGGAGTTCACCGAAGGCGTCGAGGATCTTGCGCTGCGTCTGCTCGCGCTGCGCCGCGTTGGTTGGGGCGGCTATTCGTGGCATGGCACCATTTTAGCGTCAATTCGTCAGTAAAACCCCATTGTGCCGCGGCTGCGCGGCCATCGCCGCCCGCCGGGTGTCCAGGACGCGGACGACGGCGGCGCTCACCTCACGCCCAAACGGCAGTTCCGCCGGGGTCAGGGCAGAGGCGGCCAGTGCCTTGTCGATGCACTTGGCGGACAGCCGTTCGGGCAGGTGGAGGGTCCGGCCAAAACGCAGCCAGTCGTTGCGCGCCAGCGCCGTCCTGCTGCCCGCGCTGCCGCCGAGGGGCAGCGCCATGCCAGGGTCTCGGGAGGGGTCGCCGTCGGTGAGCTCGGTGACAATGCCGCCGGGCACGCCGGCGGCCAGCCCCTGCTCAATTTCGGCGGCCAGCGTGCATTGGAGGTCGTAGGCCGGGGCCACGAACCACTCCCCGCCGGCATGCTGCACCACGGAAATATTTTTGGCGTGCAGGTTGCCGTTGCCGGTCAGCCAGCCAAACAGGAACTGCAGGAACACGTTGCGGGCGGCCAGCAGGCGGGCCGGACACGGGGCCACAATGGCCGCGGCCACGGCTTCGGTCGGGACGCCGTATTTGCGCGACGGCGGCAGCCCCAGCAGCTGGGCGCCGTCCTCCACCGCCAGCGGCCCGGCCGGGGACCGGTCAAAACGTGAGACAAGCAGCGCGGCCTGCCCGGCGCCGTCGTGCACCAGGCGGGCGGC
This sequence comes from Arthrobacter sp. A2-55, assembly GCF_025548615.1. Lineage (NCBI taxonomy): Bacteria > Bacillati > Actinomycetota > Actinomycetes > Micrococcales > Micrococcaceae > Arthrobacter > Arthrobacter sp. A2-55. The sequence continues at coordinate 34,461 of NZ_JAJLOZ010000030.1, forward strand.
CGCCACCGGGATGCCCAGCTTCCTGGCCTTTGTCAGCAGCAGGTGCTCGGTCTCCACCTGGCGGGCGTGGCTGCCGTCGTTGAACTTGAGGATGTACGCCCGCGAGGGGTCCTTGTCGTGGACGTAGGAGGCAGTGACCTTGTCCTGGAAACCTGCCAGGGAGGACTCGTCAACCGGCCCGGGGACCGCGGCGAAGTCGGCAAACCGGATGCCTCCCATGGTCTTGGTGACGGCCAGCAGCGGGGGCAGCTTGGTCAGCGGTTCCCCGGCCGGGACAATTTGGACATCGCCCACGGGGTTCAAGCCGGCTGCCAGGAGCAGGGAGAATTCATCGGTGATGGTAGTTTTCACGGCCCAGCGCAACTTGGCCAGGCGCTCGCCCTCCGGCAGCAGCCCGGCAAAAAACGCAGGCACGCTGCCGTGCCCCAGCGTCACCGGGACGTCCAGGACCGGGAGGGTGGAGGCGATGGCGGGCCCGCCGGAACTGAGGTAGGCGGGCAGGTAGGAAAAGACCACGCCGACGCCGGCATGCCGGGTGAGCGTGGCTGCGGCGCGGCCCTTTTTGTACACCACGGCGTGGTGGATCCGCTTGGCGTCCTCGGGGTTCTTCACGGCCGCTGAACGCTCAGGCCCACGCTGAGTCCCAGTGCGTTGGCCACGGCGTGGAGGATGTCCAGACGCACCGTCTCGCGGCCGTTCTCCAGGTCGCTGAGCACACGGGGGGAGACATCCGCGAGGTCAGCTGTTTCAATCTGCGTCAGCTCAAGTTCGCGGCGCCGCGCTCTGACGGCGGCGCCCAGCTGGGCTGCGTCCACGTAGGGCCTCCTGTCGCCGGACTTCGTGGTTACATCCTACGCGTTGACGGGAAATTTCTGCACGATCCTGCCGATACGCATCCACGTTCTGGTGGCATCCCCGCGCACCTCCGCCGACCCCCGCGCATCCCCGCACCTTCGCCGAGACAGCGGATCCGCGCCGAGATCCCCCAAAAATTTTGTGGGGTTTCGGCGCGGTACCGCTATCTCGGCGGGTGGAGTGGATTAGGGGGGGCGGCGGGGCGTGCGTGAGCCGGGCGCGCGGAGGGCGGAGTGAACGCGGTGCGTTAGGTGACCTGCAGCCGCTCGCGGAACTCGGGCGCATCCCACAACCGGTTGTCCAGGATGTCGAACAGGGCGTCCACGGCATCCCAGACGTCCGTGCACCCCAAATATAGTGGCGTGAGGCCAAAGCGCAGCACGTGGGGTTCCCGGTAGTCGCCGATCACCCCGCGGGCAATCAGGGCCTGCATAATGGCGTACCCCTCCGGATGCGCGTAGCTGACGTGGCTGCCGCGGCGGGCGTGCTCGCGGGGCGTGACGAGTTCCAGCCCGTGGCCGGCCCCCCGCGCCTCCACGAGGGAGATGAACAGGTCCGTCAGGCGCAGCGACTTTTCCCGCACCGCCCCCATGTCCGCGGCCAGGCTGACGTCCAGCCCGCATTCCACCAGGGCCATGGAGAGCATGGGCTGCGTTCCGCACAGGAAGCGGCCAATGCCGGTGACGGGTTCGTAGGAATCCTCCATGGCAAACGGCTGGGCGTGGCCCCACCAGCCGGACAGCGGCTGCCAAAATCGGTCCTGGTGCCGCGCGTTGACCCAGATGAACGCGGGTGAGCCCGGCCCGCCATTGAGGTACTTGTAGGTGCAGCCCACGGCAAAGTCCGCGCCGGCACCGCGCAGGTCCACGGGCACGGCCCCGGCCGCGTGGGCGAGGTCCCAGACCACCAGGGAGCCGGCGCGGTGCACGGCGGAGGTGGTGGCGGCCATGTCCCACATTGCCCCGGTGCGGTAGTTGACATGGGAAAGCGCGACGGCGGCCACGTCGCTTCCCAGCGCGGCCTCCAGCGGCAGGCCCTCGTCAATGAGCCGGACCGAGTAGCCCTGGTCCAGGAAGTCCACCATGCCCTCGGCCATGTAGATGTCGGTGGGGAAGTTGTCGCGTTCGGTCACGATGACCTTCCGCTCCGGTGCAGCCTCCCTCTGGATGCGCAGGGCGGCGGCCAGTGACTTGAACAGGTTGAGGGAGGTGGTGTCGGTGACCACCACTTCGCCGGGCCCCGCGCCCAGCAATGCCGCCAGTTTGTCCCCCAGCCGGCCCGGCAATTCAAACCAGCCGGCCGTGTTCCAGCTGCGGATCAACCCGGTGCCCCACTCGTGTTCCAGCACGCGGGTGGCTGTGGCCGAAGACGACCGCGGACGTGGTCCCAGCGAGTTCCCATCCAGGTAGATGACGCCCTCCGGCAGCGCGAACTCCTCGCGAAATCGGCGCAGGGGGTCGCTGGCGTCTGCGGCCAGGCAGTCGTCCCGGGTGGTGGGCAGTGTGGCTTCCATGGGCGTCCTTGCCTTTGTCGGATGCAGTCCAATCCCCAATGTATGGCCGCAATTTCGCCCGGTCAAGGACCCGCGGCACTCCGGTGGCGCCCCGAGTGGCTACTGTTGTCGGGTGAGCAATTTTGCAGTGAAAAGGCCGTGGACCGGGCGCCTGGGTGCCCTGTTGGGCATCATGGTCATGGCGCTGAGCCTGCGGACGGCCGTTTCCGTGGTGCCGCCGCTGCTGGGCGAATTGCGTCCGGAGCTCGGGTTCGACGCCGGTACCATTGGCCTGCTTGCCATGCTCCCGCCGCTCATTTTCGCCGTGTTCGGCCTGCTCACCCCGGCCCTGATCCGCCGCTTCGGCCTGGAACGGGTGCTGGTGGCGGCCGTGGTTCTGGCCGTGGCCGGCCAGTTGGTGCGGGCCGCCAGCGATCATGTGTGGCCGTTCCTGGGCTGGTCCGCAGTGGTCATGGCCGGTTACGGCATTGGCAATGTGGTGCTGCCGCCGCTGGTAAAAAAGTACTTTCCCGACCGGGTGGGCGTGGTGACGGCCGGGTACGTGACGCTGCTGGCCGTGGGCACCGCCGTCAGCCCCCAGCTCGCCGTTCCGGTGGCCGGGCTGAGCAACTGGCGCGTGTCCATCGGCATGTGGGCCGCCGTCAGCCTGGTGGTGCTGCTGCCGTGGGCCGCGCAGGCGCTGCGGGACCGCCGCGGGTCCCGGCCTGCTGACGACGCCGGTAACTCCTCGCCTGCCGCCGTCGGCCGTCCCGGCGTTTCCGGTGCCGTGCAGAAGCTGGTGCCGTGGCGTTCCCCCGTGGCGTGGGGCCTGGCGATCTTTTTGGCGGGCAACTCGGCGCAAACCTATGTGTACTTCACCTGGCTGCCGCCGTATTTGTCGGGCCAGGGCGTTGACGCCGCCACGGCCGGTTCCGCACTGGCCTATTTTGCGATCCTGGGCCTGCCCGTGAGCCTGCTGGTGCCTTTGTGGGTGCCGCGGATGAAGAACCCCATTATTGCCATCGGGGTCTTTGCCGTGTGCTGGAGCGCCGGGCACCTGGGCCTGTACCTTTCGCCGATGCACGGGACGTGGCTGTGGGTGACATTCTCCGGGCTGGGCCAGGGCACCTTCGCGACGGCCCTGCTCATGGTGAACCTGCGCTCGCGGACCACGCACGGCTCTTCGGTGCTTTCCGGTTTCAGCCAGGGCGTGGGCTATGCGGGGGCAGGCATCGCGCCGCTGTTCTTTGGCACCATCCACGACGCCACCGGGTCTTGGACGGCGTCCTTCGCCATGCTTGGCGCCTGCCTGCTGGTCATGCTGGCAGGTGCCGTGATGATCAACCCGCGGCGCTACATTGAGGACTCCGCCGCGGAGGCGCCGGCAGCCGTGACTGAGGGAACCCCGGCGGCGAAAACGGAATAGCCGCACGGCCGGAATCCCCCTCCCCTTCCGACGCTCCCGCACAATCGGGGCGTTTAGTCCTGACGCTCCCGCAGCGGGCCCTTCCCAGCCGCCTAAAGGTAGCGCCGCTGGCTGCGCGTGGGGAAGTGCGCCCTGACGGACGCCAGCTCTTCCGGGGCAAAATCCGCCGCCAGCACGCCCGGCTCCAGCCCCAGTTCGGCCAGTACGTCGCCCATGGGGCCGGCCAGCAGCGAGTTGCCCACGGACACAGGGGGTGCCTGGCAGATGCCGGCCACGAACAGGCTGTTTTCAATGGCCCGTGCCGCCAGCAGGGTGCGCCATTGCTTGGTCTTTAGTTCCCCCGGCACCCAGGACGAGCAGGCCAGCAGCACGTGAGCACCGGCGTCGGACAGGGCCTCTGCCTGCCGCGGAAAGCGGAGGTCGTAGCAGGTCATGAGGCCAAAGCGGACGCCGTCCAGGTCAAAGACCACCGGATCGGTGGTCGGTGCGGGGGCCACGTAATCCGATTCCCGGAAGCCCTGGGCGTCGAAGAGGTGGATCTTGCGGTAGGCGGCCAGCAGCGCGCCGTCGGGGCCAAATGCGGCGAGCGTGTTGTAGGCGCGGGAGGGGTCGGGGGAGGATTCCACCAGGCCCGCCACCACGGCAATGCCATGGTGGCGGGCGATCCGGGAGAGCTCCCGGCCCACCTCACCGTCCAGCGGCTGGGCCACTGTGGGGAAGGTGGAGTCGATCATCTTTTTCTCGTAGGTGGCGTACTCGGGGAATGCCGCCAGGGCGGCGCCGTCAGCCGCGGCCCGCGCGGCGTACGCGTCGATGGTGCGGAGGTTGGCGGCGGTGTCCGTGCCGGACGCCAGCTGGCCCATGGCGATGCGCACTGGTCTGGCCTTTCCTGAATGGTGGGTGAACGGGGCTGTGATTCTGCGCCTAGACTACCGCTTCCTCCAGCGTTGCCATCTCCGGCGGTGCCTTGCGCAGGCCCTTGGTGATGAACACCAGCACCACGATCCCCACGGCCAGCCAGGACAGGCCCAGGGTGACGGCGTTGATGTCCAGCTGGGAGAGCAGGTAGCCGCAGATCAGCGCCCCGACGGCAGGGACCACCACGTAACTGACCGGGTTGAGGAGGTTTCCGGCCCGGCGTTCGCGGACATAGTGGAAGATGACCGAGATGTTGACCATGGTGAAGGCCGTGAAGGCGCCAAAGTTGATGAAAGAGGTGGAGGTGGCCACGTCCAGGAAGATGGCGATCAGCCCGATGATTCCGGCGATCACAATGTTGGCAACGGGCGTGTGGTACTTCGCGTTGAGCCGGCCGAACACGGCCTTGGGCAGCACGGAGTCGCGGCCCATGGCGTACATCAGGCGGGAGGCGCTTGCCTGCGCGGCCAGGCCCGAGGCGAACTGTGCGGCAACCAGACCGGCCAGGAACACGGCGCCGAAGAAGGTGCCGCCAATTTGCAGGGCGATCTCGCTGGCGGCGGAAGCGGAATCCGCGAAGGCACCGCCAGGGTGGACCAGCTGGGTGAAGTAGGCAACCACTATGAAGATGCCGCCGCCAATGAGGGCGATGAGCATGATGGCCCGCGGCATGTTCTTCTTCGGTTCAATGGTTTCCTCCGTCAGCGTGGTGACGGCGTCGAACCCCAGGAAGGAGTAGGCGGCAATCGCGGCCCCGGCGCTGATGGTGCCCAGGCTGGAACCGGCGTTGAAGAACGGCGAGGAATTGGCCAGCCCGCCGGCGCCCGAGGTGTGCACGATGTGGCCGATCGACAGCGCCACGAAGAAGACGATCACCAGGATCTGGAAGGCCATGAGCACGTAGTTGGCCTTGTCCGCCACCTTGATGCCCAGGATGTTCAGGAAGGTGGTGATGACGATGAACAGCAGGATCCACACGGCAATCGGGATGCCCGGGAACTGTGCGCTGAGGAAGGAGCCGCCAATGAGCCAGATGACCATGGGCAAAAACAGGTAGTCGAGCAGGATGGCCCAGCCCACCAGGAAGCCCACCCGCGGATCAATCGACTTGCGGACGTAGGTGTAGGCGGAGCCGGCCACGGGGTATGCCGCGGACATGCGGCCATAGCTGTGGGCGGTGAACAGCATGGCCACCATGGCCACGAGGTAGGCGGACGGGGAGGCGCCGCCGGTGGTCTCGGCGATGATGCCGAAGATGCCCAGCACAATGATGGGGGTCAGGTAGGCGAGTCCGAACAGGACCAGGGACCTGAGGTTGAGCGTGCGGATCAGGGTTGCTTGCGGGTTCATGCGATGCTCCTCGATGAGCGGAGAACGGGGTTCCAGGATTCCGGGTCGATCCGGCCCTGGTAGACGGGGAGCTCGATGGCGGGCTCGCCGGGGCGGAACTGGGACCACATGCGGTTCAGGCCTGCGGTTCCGTGGTTTCGGACATGTTCGACGGCGGACAGGTCCAGTTGGGCGGTGAGCACGGCGGGTTCCGCCGAGGGCGCCTGGGTGACCACCCCGCCTTCGGGGTCAACGATGATGCTGCGGCCCTGGCCGGTGGGTCCGGCACAGTTCACACTCACCATGAACACCTGGTTGGTGATGGCGTTGGCCCGGGCCAGCACCAGTTCCTGCTCACGGTCCGGGGTGGTGGTCTTCACCACGTTGATGATGACCTCCGCGCCCATCCAGGCCAGCTGCCGGGTGACTTCCGGGAACCAGGCGTCGTAGCAGATGTTCAGCCCGGCCCGGCCATATCCCTCCAGGTCCACGGTCACGAATTCGTGCCCCGGATCGTAGGGTTCGAAGGGCCGCCACGGGAAGATTTTCCGGTAGGCGCCGGCAATGTCTCCGCCGGGGGAGAGCACCAGCTGCGTGTTGAACAGCTGGCCGTCCTCCCCGCGCTCGCAGACACTCCCGGGCACCAGCCAGATGCCCAGTTCGGCGGCAATGGCCCGGAGCCCGTCAACCCTTGGTCCGTCCAGGGGTTCGGCCGAGGCCTGCAGCGCGTCGGCGCGCTGCTGGTCCGGTGTTCCGTCGCCGAAGAGGTGCAGCTCCGGGAACACCACCAGCTTGGCGTTCGGCTGGTGCGCCAGGGTGGTGCGCAGCTCCCGGGCAAAGCCGGCCAGCGGTTCGCCAATGAGCCGTGGCGGGGCTTGAGCTGCGATGAGGGGCAGAATGCGGGACATGTGACGCTCCATGCTTGGGGTTGTGACTTAATTCATAATAGATCATATTGATCCCTTAGCAACAGGCTTGGGAAAAAATCCCCTACAGTGATCTTTATGAGCCACGAATCAGCTGCGGACACCTCCCCCATCGGGGATGCGGCGCTGGCGGGACTGGAACGCCGCAGCGCCATCGAAGCTGTGCGGCTGCGCATTGGCACTGCCATCTTCCTGGGCCTGCTCAAGCCGGGGGAGCGCCTGCCTGACAAGCACGACGTGGCCTTGGGGCTTTCGGTCAGCCCCATCACGGCCCGGCGGGCCCTGACCACCCTGGCCGACGAAGGCGTGGTGGTACGCCGCCGCGGGCGCAACGGCGGGACGTTTGTGGCGGATGCGCCCCCGCGCGATGTCCTGGCTGCCCTGGCGGCGCCGGCCGGCGAGTTCAACCGCGTGCACCGGCTCGTGGACCGCAGGGTGCTGGGTGAATGCGCTGTTACGCACTTCGCGGCCGTGAACATTTCCGAGGACCAGCTGGGGGAGTTGGAAGCCTTGACCGGGAGAATGGCCCAGGCTGAGAGCTGGTCCGGCTACCACCAGCTGGATGAGGAATTCCACCGCCTGGTGGCCGGCGCATCGGGGCTGGAGGGCGCCGTCGAGGCTTACCTTGAGGTCCTGAGCGAGCTGTACGAATACTTCATCCCGTACCCCATCGAGAGCCTGCACAGCTCCAACCAGGACCACATCCAGCTGGTGGCAGCCCTGAGGGAAGGCCGTGTCCAGGCGGCCGTGGAGATTTCCCGGCGCCATGTGGACACGCTCCACCGGACCATGTTCATGGGCCTGGTGGACGGGACCGCGGAATAGCCGGGCATCCGCAGCGGGGCTGCCGGTCTCGGGTGGATGATGGATGCATGGATGAGATTGAGCTGGCCGCGTGCCGCAAGGAATTGGAAGAGGCCACCTCCGGGCTCCGGGAATTGTGCGAGGACGTGGCGGTTCCCATGCAGGCGAAGCAGTTCGTGGCGTATTTTTGCGGCACGGGTGGCCAGGCTGCGAAGGACAAGGAGCCGCGGCGCCGCGCCTTTTATGCCGCGATTGGCCGTTTCCAGCAGGCGTTTGAGGCACTTCACACGGATTTGGCGGCAGCCGGCTACGTGCCGCGCGAGGTGGCCAGCATTGAGAAGGAAAGTGCCAGGTTCGCGGAGCTGGGCCAGGCGGTTGGTGCCGCAGCCGGAGACTGATGCCCCGTCACAGGGGCCGGCGTCGGAGCCCCGGGCGCCCAAACGATCCGCCGTGGGGCGCCCAAACGATCCGCCGTGCTGCACCCGCCGTTCAGGGCAGCCGGGCCAGCACCCAGTCCCAGCGCAGCAGTTCCTGTTCCAGGCGCAGCTGCGGAGCAAAGGTGCCATTACGGAGGGCTGCATAAAGGGCGCCTTCCTCAGCCGTCAGGTGCGTCAGCACCGCCCGGGTGGGGGTGTCCTCCCGGCCCCAAAAGTCGCGGTGGGCCAGCAGCGTCCCCTCATCCATCAGGATGCTGCGCACGTGAGGGTGGTGGGCGCGCAGCTGGTCCAGGATGTGGAAGCCGTGGGTGTCGAGGTCGCCCCAGTAGAGCACCTCGGTGCCGCGCAGCCACGAGGCTTCCCGCAGACCCTCGAAGCCGTATCCGCCGCCAAATACGGCCAGCGTGCGCGGTGCGTTGGGCAAGGCCAGAAAGTTGACCAGGTTTTCCGTGGTGATGACCCTGTCCACGCCCAGGTCCAGGGCGGCAAATCCGGCAGCCGTCACCTCCACGTCCGTGAGCCCCGGTGCGGGTGCCAGGGCCGGGTCCAAAAACCGCAGCCTGACCCGGTCCGGCGCAGCCAGGAAGCCGTGGCGCCGGGCATAATTCTTTCCCGAGACCGTCCGTTCAGGGTCCAACGTCACAAGCATGTCGTCGATGAGCCGGCGGTGTGTCTCCACAAACTTGGTGTGCACGCCTGCGAGCGACAGCTGGCGCAGGTAGATCCCGGGATGCGGGTTGGCGGCCAGCCAGAGTGCCACGCGGGCAGCTGTCACCGCGTCCGCGCCCTGATTGAGCAGCTCGAGCGGCCGGCGCAGGGCCCACGCCGCCAGGCCGGCGTCGAGCCCGCCCAGGAGCCGGGCAAGCTCTGCAAACCGGGCTGCCTCACGGCCCAGCCCCAGCAGGGAAATCTCCTCGGCGGCAGTGGCAAAGACGGCGGCCGACGGCAGCATGTTGGCGCCGATGGTGTTGGCCCCGACGGAAACGTGCTCCAGCACCGAACCCCGGGGCTCCGGATCCCATAAGGCAGCCCAGGCCGCTGCCTCAGCATAATTGCTGCGCAATTGGGTGGCGCTGGGGTGCCGGATGGCGCGGCGGCGGGGGTGCAGGCCCGACGGCGCCGCCGCCTCGCGCAGCAGCTCCCCGCTGTTCCATGACCGCAATGCAGACGCACGCAGGTCCGCGGGTGTGGTCCAGCCCCGTCCGCCGGTCCGTGGCTCAGCTGCCACGCTTGTCCCGTTCGGCCCGGTACTCGTGGATGGTCATGTTGCGCAGCTGGGAATCGTCCCCGGCTTCGTTGGCCACAAATCCCACATTGGCCACGAACGGTTCAATGACGTGGATCTTTTGCAGCGGCGTGACAATGAGGAGCTGGAGCTTGAGCCGCTTGAACAGTTCCAGCCCGTACCTGGCGGACTCGTCGGAGCCGCGGCCGAAGGCCTCATCAATGACCACGAAGCGGAAGGAGCGCTGGTTGCCCGGGCCGGCCGCGATGCCGAATTGGAAGGCCAGCGCTGCCGCCAGGATGGTGTAGGCCAGCTTTTCCTTCTGCCCGCCGGACTTGCCGCCGGAGTCAGTGAAGTGTTCGTGCTCCTCGCCTGTCTCGGTCCACTTTTCCGAGGCGGAGAAGGTGAACCAGTTGCGCACGTCCGTGACCTTGGCCGTCCACCGTTCGTCCAGGTTGGTCAGGCCCGGCCGGCCGCGGAAGCGCTCCACGAGGGCCTCCACCTGGAGGAACTTTTGTTCCGAATACTGCTCCTGCGCACCAATGGAGCCTTCGGAGCAGGCCCGAAGCTCGCTGCCGAACTCGCGCACCTCGGCATCTGAGGTGGCCTGAGGCTCCAGCTGGATGTGCCGGCCGGGGTTGTATTCGATCCGGGCCAGCGACTCGTTGATTTCGCCGATGCGGGAGACGATGTCCTGGCGGCGGGAATCCAGGAAGGCATTGAACGCGACAATCTCGTGGATGGTGTTTTGCGTCAGCGACTCCTTGAACCGCTCGGCAAACCTCGGGAGGTCGTTGTCAACCAGCTGCTCCAGGATCCTGTTGAACTCCCCGGCAGCCTCCAGTGACGCGTCCAGCTCGGTGGTTTCCGCAGGGTATTTGTTGCGGAAGTCGGCCATGAACCGGATGGTGGTCTCCGCCGCGCGGCCCGCCCGCAGCTGCAGGGCGTCGAGGGTTGCCTGCAGTTTCTCCCGGACCTTGCCTTCCGTCTTCACGGTGTTCTTGTAGCTCAGTGCCTCGGACTCAAGTGCGGCCTGGGCGAGCCTTCCCAGCTCAGCCAGCAGGCCGGCGTCGTCCGTCAGCGGCGCCCCGGCGAGCGATTCCCGGCAGTCCGCGATCTGCTCGGTGATGTCCTGGCTGCCCTTCTTGTTGGCGCCGACGCGCTCCGCCAGGGTGGTCAGCTTTCCGGTGGTGCGCTCCAGCCTGTCCCCCGTGGCGTTCTCCCGCTCGGTCAGCTCGCGCAGGATGTCGCTGGAGGATTCCAGGGCGGCTTTTTCCTGGGCCAGGTCCTCCTTGGTGCGGGCCGTGGCGCGCCAGTCCAGGCTGGCAAAACTTACGACGGCGGCAACCGTGCCGATGAGGCGCTGCTGGCGTCCCAGGTTGCCCAGCTGGGCGTCGATGCGGCCCAGCCCGTCGGAGGCGGTGCGCATCCGGCCGTCGGCTTCTTCCAGGGCGGAGCGGAGGCGGGCAACCTTGTCGTGGTTGTCCCAGCCCAGTACGTAGCTGGACCGGTCGGAGAGTTCCTTGCGGTCGTCCTTTTCGTGGCGCCCGCCTCCGCCCTTGAGCTGTCCGTTGAGGGTCAGCGCCTTGGGATAGCGGCGGAAATCCTCCATGGTTTCGCAACACTGGTGGTCAAAGCGGCGGCCCAGTTCCTCCAGCAGGAATTCCCGGAACGGCGTGCCAGGCTTGATGCCGATCTTGCTGGCCAGGGTGCCGGCAGCGGCGGGACGAGGGGCAGGGTTGCCGCCCACCCGCAGGTAGACCAGCCGGGCCCGCAGGTTGTTGGCGTCCACCCAGTCGCTGACGGCGCCGTAATGTTCCCCGGTGACCAGCAGGGACAGGGCAAAGCCGTGCAGTGTGCGCTCGGCGGCGCCTTCCCAGGCGGCCTCGGATTCGCGCACCCGCAGCAGCTCGCCCGCAAACGGAAGCCCGGCCTCGGGAATGCCGGTGCCGTCGCAGAGACGCTTCCGCAGGGCGATCAGCCAGCCGGGGAGCAGGTTTTGGCGGTTCAGCAGGCTCTTCAGTTCCGCCGTGTGGTCCCCGGCCAGCTCGGAAGCTTCGGAGCGCTGCCGGTCCAGGGCGGTGCGCCGGGCTTGCAGCTCCGCGTTGCTTTCGCCCAGCCGCTTTTCGACGGCGGGCAGTGCGGCGGCGTTGGCGTCAAAGGCCACCTGGTCCACCGGATCAAACAGTCCCAGCACCTCCGCGGCCTCCGAATACGAGGAGTAGCGCTCGCCCTGGGCACTGGATTCCAGTTCCAGCCGGGCCAGTTCGCCCTCGATGGCGGCGATCCGGCCCCCGCCGCTGTTGCGGATGTCATCCCGGAGCTCGGCCAGTTCCCGGTTGAGCCGGCCCACCTCGGCCGTCAGGGTGTTTTGTTCCGCGGCCATCCGCACGGCGGCCCGTTCCAGTTCCAGCAGGTGTGCCTCACTGAGTTCCAGCTTTTGGGTGGTGAACCAGGGGGAGAGCCGTTCGCGCTGTTCGTGGGCTCGGTCGTAGTCGGCAGTCAGCGTCTGGTGGCGGGCGGCGTTGTCGCGGACGGGTTCCAGCATGCGGATCTGGTCCTTGGCGCGGAGCACGGCGTCGTGGGCTTTTTTCAGGTCGTCAAAGTGGTGCAGCAGGTTCTTGATCCGCGTGTCGACGTCGTCCTCTTCGAGCATGTTGGTGCGCACAAAGTGGGTGATGTTTTCCACCTGCTTCATGGACACCGTGCGGTGGAACAGGTCCATGGCCTGCGCCGAGCCAATGCCAAAGTGGCGCTTGAACGCGGCCGCGTACTTCTCAAACACGTCAAAGACCGCCACTCCGTCGTTGCGCAGCCGGCGCTTGAGCTTGGCCATGTCGGTGCCGAAGCCGGAGAAGTCGGCCTTGATGCCCTGTTCGCCCTCGGCTATGGAGTAAAAGCGGGTGGGCTGCCCTGCCTCCTGCGTGGCCCACAAGGTGATGGCCAGGGTGATGGTCTTGTCCAGGGCCGCGTTGTGGAAAACGCCCAGCACCACGGTAAAGGTGCCCGGGCCGCGCAGCGCCACCGGCCGGGAAGTGTCGCCCAGGCCGCTCCGGGCGCTCTTGTGGAAGCCGCGCACATAGGACATGAGGCTGCGTTCCTTCTTTTGCGCCCCGGCTGCCTTGTTGTACTCGATCCTGTTCGCGGGCAGCAGCAGCGTGGTGATGGCGTCAACGATGGTGGATTTGCCGGAGCCGATGTCGCCGGTCAGCAGGCTGTTCTCGCCGTCGAGCCTGAAAGTGCGCACGCTCTTGTTGAAGGTGCCCCAATTGAGCAGTTCCAAGCGGTGCAGCCGGAAGCCCGGCCGCGTGCCGGCGTCGTCCAGGGTGAGGTCATCCAGGCTGAAAAGCCCTGCCTGCGTGCTCATGCCGTGGCCTCCTTCGGGGTGCGTGGCGCCTTGCCAGGGGAAGGCTCGACGCCGGTTGGCCGGCCTTGGGCGTCCGTCCCGCCCAGCGCGGCGCGGTAGTCGGCGAGCCGGGCATCGAATTCCTCCAGCCACTGCGCATCCACGTAGGCGTTGAGGATGCGGGCCACCTCGAAGGTCCCCTCCTGCCCGCGGAGCTTGCGCAGGAACCCCAGTTCGGTGACTTTCTTGATGTTGGTGGCCAGCTGGTCCTGAATGCGGGCCTCATTGCTGGATTCGGGCAGGAACACGGACACCATGTCCCCGATCTGCTCCGCAGTCATGATGAGCCGGGTTTCGCTGTTTTGCGTATCAAATTCTGCCAGCCGGGCCCGCAGCAGGGCCAACAGCAGGCTCACGTTGAAGGTCAGCTGGCGGCGGGGGATCAGCCGGGGCAGCTCGGGGTCGGCGTCTGGGCTGGAGCGCAGGAACGCGTAGCCCTCGGTGTCGTCGAGCACCAGCTCCAGTCCCAGCACTGCCACATAATCCCGGGCCTGGGCCGACAGTTCCG
>NZ_JAJLOZ010000031.1:0-47181 GCF_025548615.1 Arthrobacter sp. A2-55
CCGCCAAAACACCAGCAGAACCGGCATCAAAGAGGGGGGTTTTTCGCTTCCCCGCGAACCGGGGCAACTCGAAAAACAATACACACCTTTTCCCGGACACGCAACTTGGCCGGTTCCAGCCACTGCCTGAGGCCGCAAGTCGTGAGGATCCGCGGCGAAATCTAAGGATGCAGCAGGACAACGGCAAACCTTGACACCGGCCCTCGCCGATGTCCCGTGTCAGGATTGGGCCCAGGCGGCTGGGTAAGCCAAGGGGCGGTTGGGTAAACAGTCCCCGGAACGCAAAAATCCCCGATGAACCGAAGTCCACCGGGGATTTTTGAAAACGTGCGCGAGGGGGGATTTGAACCCCCACGCCCTTTCGGACACTGGCACCTGAAGCCAGCGCGTCTGCCGTTCCGCCACTCGCGCGTTTTCACTTGTTCACTGTTTCCCTTTCGGGTTTCAGTGGAACAGCGAGATCAAGCATATAGGACACTTTGCCAAAATGTCTAAACGACCCGCCTTGCCCTTCAAACACCACGCCAATCGACCCCTCGCCCCGGCGGTCGGCGGCGCGAAATCACACTGTTTACGCCTATCGGACACCCGGTTTGCGAAGATCATGCCGCGGTATGAAATGCATTGCCGAACTGCCTACTAATAAGGTTTTTCCAAGCCACGCCCAGTAGTATCGACTCTGTGGCGCGTTGCCCGCAGGCCGGACAACCACCGTGGCGTGCTTGTTTCACAGCAAGAACACGGGTGGCTCAAGAGCCTGGAGCAACAGCCTCAGGCCATGTGAGGGTGAACCGGTGCCATACTTGGGCACTGCGACTACGGAGAGGAGAACCGATGGGATTGTTTGACAACGTTGAGAAGGGCATTGAAAAGGCAGTTCGCGGTGCTTTTTCCCGTGGATCCAAGGTCTTGCAGCCAGTGGAAATGGCCAGCGCATTGCGGCGTGAGCTCGATGACAAGGCAATGACACTGGACGCCGGACGTACTCTCGCCCCCAACGTTTTCAACATCCAGCTGGGTGATTCAGACTTTGAACGTGCGCGCGCCTGGGGCGTGACCCTCGCCGAAGAATTGTGCGACGTGGTCATCAACCACTCCAGAAGCCAGGGCTATGTCCTGCAGGGACCGGTCCGCGTGGCCTTTAACCACCAGCCTGAGCTCCGATCTGGCCACTTCGAAATTGCCTCGGCCACGGAGAGAGAATCCGGCCAGGCGCCGGCAGGCCTCCCCGGGCAGCCACCCTCAAGGCCGCCGGCGGCTCCGGCCCATGCGCCCGCCCCCGTGTACAAACGCCAGGCCCCCGCCGCCAATCCGGCGCCGGCAGGCCAGCCTGTGCTGGACATTGACGGTCAAAGGTATTCGCTAAACGCCAGCTCCATCACCCTGGGCCGTTCATCCGAAGCGGACATCCTCATCGATGACACAGGCGTCTCTCGGAAACATCTGGAGATTCGCACGCGGGAGGGCGTCAGCACCGCCGTCGACCTTGGATCCACCAACGGCAGTTACGTCAATGGCCACCGCATACGCGGCAGCGCCGGACTGTCCGATGGAAACACCATCACCATGGGCCGCACCACCATCACGTTCCGCATCCTGCCGGCACGAAATGGCGGGCACACATGAACGATCTGAGCCTGACTGTCACCATCCTGCGCTTCGGATTTCTGATCTTGATGTGGGTCATGGTCTTCAGTGTGGTTGCCGCCATGCGCCGAGACCTGGTGATTGGCCGCAAGGCAAAGGTTGGGGCCCCCACGGCGCGCCAGGCCCGCAAACACCCTGAACTGGTGGAGGAAGCCCCGCCGGCCAAGGTACAGGCCCGCGAGCTTGTGGTCACCGAGGGCCCGTTGGCCGGAACCACGCTGGAATTGTCCGGCACCCCGATCCTTTTGGGCCGCGCACAGGAAGCCACCCTGGTCCTGGAGGACGACTACGCGTCCGGACGCCATGCCCGCCTGTTCCCGCAGGGGACCCGCTGGTTCATTGAAGACCTCGGCTCAACCAACGGCACATTCCTTGGTGGCACGCAATTGACCCGCGCCCTGCCCGTGGAGCTTGGGGTTCCGGTTCGGATCGGCAAAACGGTCATCGAATTGAGGCCGTAACCATGGCCGGAAACCCCCTGATTCTGCGCTATGCAGCCAGGTCGCATGTGGGCCTGGTCAGGGCCAAGAATGACGATTCGGCCTACGTTGGACGGTACCTGGCCGTTGTGGCGGATGGCATGGGCGGCCATGCCGGCGGCGACGTGGCCAGCGCCTCCACCGTGCTCGACCTGATCCACCTCGATCACGGCAACTACGGGAACGACGCCGGCACCCACCTCGCCGATGAAATCCAGACTGCGAATTCGCTGCTGTCCGAGCTGGTGCATGTCAACCCCAAGCTGGCGGGAATGGGCACCACCGTCACTGCCCTGCTCCTTGCGGGGGATCGCCTGGCCTACGCGCACATCGGCGACTCCCGTGCGTACCGGCTCAAGGACGGTGCCTTTGAGCAGATGAGCACGGACCACACCTTTGTGCAGCGGATGATCGATGAGGGCCGCATGACGGAGGCGGAGGCCGAGGTCCACCCGCACAAGAATGTGCTGATGCGCGTCCTGGGCGATGTGGATGCCTCCCCCGAGCTGGACCTTAAATACTTTGACGCCGAGCCTGGCGAACGCTGGCTGCTGTGCTCCGACGGGCTCAACTTCGTGCGTCACGAAGTCATTGAACAAGTCATTCGCACCACCAAGAACCTCGCGTCCGCTGCGGAAACCCTGATTGACCTCACCCTGGCTGCCGGCTCGCCGGACAATGTCACCGTGGTGGTCTTCGACGTTGCCGAATCCAGCCCGGACGACACCACCACTGCGGCGCTTGAGACAGTCGCTGCACTGCCCGTAGGTCCACTCAGCGTAGGCGGGGGTGAGGATGACGACTCCGCCGTCGAAGGTGAAGCCGGGGATTCCGACGGCGACGCCGGCTCTGAGGAGTCGGAAGGGGACGACGGCGACGCCCGGGCCGGTGCCCTCAAACACGGCGGTGAGCTGGATGTCCACATCAGCGAGGCGGCCGTCCGCCATGATTTGTCGCTGCGCCCCCATGAGTTGGTGGGCGCAGCGCTGACGGCCAATGCCGACGGCAAGATCCCGAAGCTGGCGCGCATTCCCGTCACCCAGCGCGCCGCGACCGTGCTGACCCACAAGCCCGAGGACACCGTGGGAACGGCCGCGGACGAGAATGAAGAATCCCTGCCACGGGTCCGTTACCGCTCCCTGGTGCTGGCAGTTGTTGGTTCACTTGCTGTCATAGCACTTGTTGCGGGCGGCTGGATTGCGTATTCGTGGACCCAAACCCAATATTTTGTGGGGGTGTCCCACGACAAGGTGGCCATATATCAGGGCGTTTCCCAAAACCTGGGACCAATTCCCCTCTCCCACCTCCAGCGGGAAACCACAGTGAAAGTTTCCTCGCTGCCGGAATACTCGCAGCAGCTGGTGGCCCGGACCATGCCCGCGCCTTCGCTTGACGCAGCCGAACAGATCATCAGTGACCTGCAGCTGGGCACGGGTTCCAGCACGCCGCCGTGCAACCTGGCGCCGTCCACTGCATCCCCAACCGCATCCGGCGGGCATACGCCGTTTTCCACTGTGGCACCGACCGCCAAGCCAACCGCCAAGCCAACGCCTTCCGCGTCGACAAAACCCGCATCGCCAGGGACCACCCATCCCTCCGGGGCAGCTACACATGCTGCATCGCCGACACCGACCCCAACAGCCACGTGCACCCCGGGAGGTGGACATTGAGCCAGCTCGCAACTGTTCCCAAGCCGCGCCGCAACATTGAACTGCTGCTTTTGGTCCTGGCACTCATTGTCGGCATTACGGCCAACGCCCTGGTCAACCTGAACCTTGGCAAGACGTTTGACAACGATTTCTACACCCAGTGTGTTGTGTTGACGGTGCTTTCCCTGGCCGTGCACATCTCCTTGCGCCTTCGGGCCAAATATGCCGATCCGGTCATATTGCCGGTGGTGGTTGCCTTGAACGGCATAGGTCTGGCAGTCATCCACCGGCTTGACATCACCTCCGGCGACACGGCCGGGCAGCGCCAATGGCTGTGGACGGGCTTGGCCGTTGCGGCAGCAGTGGCGGTGATCTGGGTGGTCAAGGACCACCGCATCCTGCGCCGCTACACGTACATTTCCCTGGCCCTTTCCGTCATCTTGCTGCTCATGCCCCTGGTGCCGGGCCTTTCAGCCGGCGATGTCAACGGTGCCACCGTCTGGATCAAACTGGGGCCGTTCACCTTTCAACCGGGTGAAATCGCCAAGATCACCCTTGCCATATTCTTTGCCGGGTACCTGTCTTCGAACCGAGACCTGATCCTGCTGGCCGGGCGGAAGATCGGCCCGCTGCAACTGCCGCGTGTCAAGGACCTGGCGCCCATGATCGTGGCCTGGCTTGCCAGCGTGGGCGTGCTGGTATTCCAGCATGACCTCGGCACCTCGGTGCTGTTTTTTGGCCTGTTCATGGTCATGATCTATGTGGCCACCAGCCGCATCAGCTGGATCTTCATCGGTCTGGTGCTGATCGCCGTCGGCGGCTTTGCGGCGTACCAGATCTTCCCGCATGTGGCGCGGCGGATCGACGTTTGGGTCCACGCCTTCGACCCCCAATACATTGGTGCCGCCGGCGGCAGCTACCAGGTGGTCCAGGGCCTGTTCGGCATGGCCAACGGTGGCCTGATTGGGACAGGCTTTGGTCAGGGTTCACCCCAGACCGTGCCGCTGGCCAACAGCGACATGATCATCGCCAGCATCGGCGAGGAACTGGGCCTGGTGGGGTTGTTCGCCGTCGTTTGCCTCTATGCGCTGTTGGTCGCCAGGGGGTTCCGCGCAGCCCTGGGCACCCGCGATGCGTTCGGAAAGCTGCTTGCCGTGGGCCTCGCCTTCGCCGTGGCGCTGCAATGCTTCGTGATCATTGGCGGGGTCACCCGGCTCATCCCCTTAACCGGTTTGACCACCCCCTTCCTGGCGGCGGGAGGGTCCTCGCTGCTGGCAAACTGGATCATTGTGGCCCTGATCCTGAAAATTTCAGATGCCGCCCGGAGACCCATCAACGTTTCCGCCGATTCCCCGCAGACCCCCCACCAGGAGGTGCAAACACCGTGAACCAAGCAATCCGCAATTCCTGGATCGTGGCCATCGCCTTGTTTGTGCTGCTTTTTGGCTCCATTTCCTATGTCCAGTTCTTTGCCGCCGATTCACTCAACAGCAATCCGAGCAACAACCGCCAATTGCTGGCGACCTTCTGCAACAACCGCGGCCCCATCCTGGTGGGAGGGCATCCCATTGCCGAATCCGTTGCCACGAATTCTGATTGCAAGTACCAGCGCAAATACAACGACCCCTACCTTTATGCCGGGCTCACCGGTTTCTTCAGCCTGAGCAACGGCCAGTACGGCATAGAGGCAGCCATGAAGGAACAGTTGGCCGGCACCAGCACCGACGCATTGTTTGAACGGATCTCCCAGGCGTTTACGGGCGCCACGCCGCAAGGCCGTTCCGTGGAACTGACCATCGACGCGAACCTCCAAAAGCTGGCGTACAGCATGATCCCGGACGGCGTCCCCGGATCGATTGTGGTCATGAATCCCAAGACCGGGGCGATCCTGGCCATGGTCTCCAAGCCGTCATACGACACCAACCTCATGGCCAGCCATGACAAGGAAACCGTGGCGAAGGCCTACGACAACCTGGTCGGCCAGCCCAACACCAACTTGTTTGGTTCCCCTGCCTTCAAGCAGCTGTACGCACCCGGCTCCGTGTTCAAGCTGATTGACACGGCGGCCGCCCTGGAGTCCGGCAAGTACAACAAGGACAGCGTGCTGCCCAACCCGGCGGAACTGGCGTTCCCGGGCATCAACTACACGCTGCCGAACTACCGGTACGGCCAATGCGACTCACAAAGCAAGGCGACGTTCACCTTTGCGCTGGAAAATTCGTGCAACACCCCGTTTGCCAGCATTGCCCTCAACCTGGGCCAGGACGCCATCACCAAGGAGGCGGAGAAGTTCGGCTTCAATGACTCCTCGGTGAAGATCCCCATCGGGGTGGAGACCAGCCGCTTCCCGGGCAGCAGCGGGACGCTGGACCAACCCGGCCTGGCCCAAAGTGCCATCGGCCAGCGTGACGTACAGGCGACCCCACTTGAAATTGCCATGATGACGGCGGCCATTGCCAACGGCGGCAAGCAGATGCAGCCCAACCTTGTCCAGACTGTCCGCACCCCCGACCTGCAGACGGTGCAGAGCTTGACTCCCCAGGTCCTGCGCCAGTCCACCACCCCCGAAGTTGCCAAGCAAATCACCGACTGGATGGTCAGTGTGGTGGACAACGGCATCGCTTCCGGGGCTGCCGTGCCGGGTGTGAAGGTGGCGGGGAAGACGGGAACCGCGGAGGTTGCCAACAATTTGAACAACGCATGGTTCACCGGTTTCGCACCGGCCGACGATCCGCAGGTGGTGGTCACCATAGTGATGCCCAATGTGGACGTCGTCACCGGAGCACAATTAACAAGTCCAAACGCAAGCAAACTCTTCAAGGCGGTGTTGAAAAAGTGAGGCCTACATCAGGAATCACCTTAGGCGGCAGATTCCAACTCACCTCACGCATTGCCATCGGCGGCATGGGAGAAGTCTGGAAGGCCCAGGACCTGGTCCTGGGCCGAATAGTGGCCATTAAGATCCTCAAAGACGAATACACTGGGGACCCGGGTTTCCGGGCCCGCTTCCGTGCGGAGGCCAAGCACACGGCACTGCTAAACCACGTGGGCATCGCCAACGTCTTTGACTACGGCGAAGAGGACGGTTCCGCCTACCTCGTCATGGAACTTGTTCCCGGCGAGCCCCTGTCCGCGCTGATCGAACGCGAACATGTGCTCTCCGCCGACTGGACACTGTCAATGATCGCCCAAACAGCCCGGGCCCTGGCCGTGGCTCACGCCCAGGGCCTGGTGCACCGTGACGTGAAGCCAGGCAACCTGCTCATCACCCCGGAAAACCGCGTAAAGATCACGGACTTCGGCATTGCGCGCCTTGCCGACCAGGTGCCGCTGACGCAGACGGGCCAGGTCATGGGCACCGCCCAGTACCTGGCGCCGGAACAGGCCACCGGGCAGGTGGCTACGGGGTCCAGCGACATATATTCCCTGGGCGTTATAGGTTATGAGTGCATCACCGGCCACCGCCCCTTCTCGGGCGAATCCCAGATTGCCATTGCCCTGGCCCAGGTCAATGACGCCCCGCCGCCACTGCCGGACACGCTTCCCACCCCGGTGCGCGCCCTGCTGATGTCCATGCTGGCCAAGGACCCGGGCAACCGCCCCGCGAATGCCTTGAAGCTGGCCGAAGCTGCGGAGGCCATCCGCACCGGGGACATCAAGGCGGCCCACGCCGCGGTCCCCGGCATGCTGCTCTTCGAGTCCACCACCGGGCCCATCACGGCCCCAGTGGACATCGATGGCACAGCGGCGACCACTGTCGTTGCGAATGTTGCCGAGCCAAGCACGACGGCGCTGCCCACCGTGGTTGCCGACGTCGCCCCTGCCGCGGCACAGCCTACCCGGGCCGAGATGCTCGGTGCCGAACGCCCCTGGGACGAGCAGGACCCCTTACTGGCGGGCTTTGACTCGGAGGAAGCTCCGCCGGAGCCGGCCAAGCGCGGCCGCAGCCCGTGGACCTGGCCCGCCGTCGCCTTGATTGCACTTCTCCTCTTTGCCGTCATTGCGCTGCTGCTGCAAAGTTGGGGGGTGTTTGGTTCCAACCCGGCCCCCGGGCCCACGGCAACCACGTCGGCGCCGACATCGGCCACTGCCACGGAAACCACCCCGTCGGCAACGCCGAGCGAATCCGCCACGCCCAGCGAGACCCCGTCAGCCACACCCACGGCGGTGACGGTGTTCGCGGACCAGTACCTTGGACAGCCATACGACGCGGTGCGCAGCGCCCTGGAAAAAATGGGCTTGAAAGTGACCCGGGCCCCGGACGCGTTCAGCCAGAAGGTTGCCGCCGGGGACGTCACCGACCTGACCCCCACTGGTCCGCTGGCACCCGGCAGCGTGGTGACGGTGACCGTCTCGAAGGGCCAGGACCTGATCACGGTGCCGTCCTCTGCAGGCGTCAGCGCCAATGCCTATGACAAGGCCCTGACCGACGCCGGACTCCAGCCCGCGCGGGTTGACGAGGCCTCCAGCTCGGTCACCCCGGGCGACGTGATCCGGACGAACCCGGTGGCGGGCACCCAAGTGGCCAGGGGCTCGATCGTGACCTACTACGTATCCACCGGACCCGCCCCGTCCGCCACCGCAACGCCCACCCCGTAAACCTTCCGCCCGCACCCCGCAGCATCACCCACCATCCACCGAACAGAAAGGACCAAGGCACCATGAGTGTTCCCCGCGTCCTGAATGGACGGTACGAAATGGGCGTGCTGCTGGGCCGCGGCGGCATGGCGGACGTCTACATGGCCAAGGACACCCTGCTGGGCCGGACCGTGGCCATCAAGCTGCTCCGTGGCGACGTGGCCCGGGACGCCCAGCTCCAGGCCCGGTTCCGCAGGGAAGCCCAGGCGGTGGCGGGGCTGAACCACCCGTCAATCGTTGCCGTGTATGACACCGGCGAGCATGTCAGCGACGACCCCCTTCGCGACGGCGCCACGCTTCCCTACATCGTCATGGAATTCGTGGACGGCAAGACGCTGCGTGAGTTGGTCCGCGAGGACGCCATCAGCATCAACCAGGCCATTGATTTCACCCAGGGGGTGCTGGCCGCCCTCGAGTACAGCCACCGCGCCGGCATAGTCCACAGGGACATCAAGCCGGCCAACGTGATGGTCACGGCGGATGAGCAGGGCACACTGCACGACGTCAAGGTCATGGACTTTGGCATTGCCCGCACCATTTCCGATTCGGCCGCAACCATGACCCAGACACAAACTGTCATGGGCACGGCACAGTACCTTTCCCCGGAGCAGGCGCGCGGGGAAACGGTGGATGCCCGCAGCGACCTCTATTCAGCCGCCTGCCTGTTCTACGAAATGCTGGCTGGCCGGCCGCCGTTCACCGGCGATTCGCCCGTTTCCGTGGCGTACCAGCACGTCCGCGAGGTGCCTCCGGCGCCGAGTTCCTTCAATCCCGAGATTTCCCCGGCCCTGGACAGCGTGCTGCTGCGGGCCCTGCAAAAGGACCGGCAGCACCGCTTTCAGGATGCCGCATCCTTTCGCCGTGCGCTAAGGGCCGCCCGCACCGGAGTCCTGTTGGCCCCCGCCGCTGCAACGTCCGCCAACACCGACCCCCTGGCCACGGTGGCGGCAGTGCCCGCGCCCGCCGCCGTCGAGCCCGTGTTGGCGCCGGACCCGGCCCCGGTAATGGACGACGGCGGCCCGGCCACCCGTGCCATGGCGAAGGTTTTGGCCGGGGGTCCGCTGACCACCTACGACGGCGGAGTCCCCGAGGAACCCCTGGGTCCGGACCGTGCCACCAAGCGCCGGCGCCGGGCCTGGACCACCATCTTGTTTGTCTTTCTGGCGATCATCCTGGCCGGGGGCGCCCTGGTGGGGTGGAACCTGCTCAACGCCAAGCCGCCTGCGCCCGTCCAGGTAAGCGTGCCACAGGTGGCTGGTTTCAGCGAGGAGGACGCCATGGCCAAGCTCAGCGCCCTGGGCCTGGAACCGCGCCACGCGGAGGAATATTCCAGCACGGTCCAGGCCCAGCTGGTTATCCGCACGGACCCTCCCGCGAATGCCCTGGTCAACGAACACTCCACGGTTGACGTGGTGGTGTCGAAGGGGCCGTCCGAGGTCACGATGCCCAAGGATGTTGCAGGCAAGACCGAGGCGGAGGTCAGGAGTGAACTGCAGGCGCTGGGCCTGGGATTCAAGCCAAACCAGTTTGTCGACAGCGGCCAGATCCAGTCCACGTTGGTGGTGGGAACCGATCCTGATCCGGGCAAGACCGTGCCGGTGGGGACCGAGGTCACCCTGAAAATTTCCAGCGGCAATGTTGCCATGCCGTCACTCTTTGACCTGACCAAGGATCCTGCCAAGGTCAGGGAGGTTGTCACCGCCGCGCTGGCGAAGGTGTCGCCGTTCCTTCAGGTGAGGTTCGAGGAGGCCGAGAACGCCGCCGTGACCCCCGGCATGGTGACCCGTCAGTCCGAGGCTGCCGGCACCGAAGTCCCGCAACGGACCACGGTGGTTGTCACGCTGGCCAAGGCCCCGCCAAGCCCGCCGGCCACACCGTCGCCCACCCCCACACCGAAGCCCACGGCCACCGCCACGGCCACGGACCAGCCGACGGCACCACCCAACGGTTAGTTATTGATGAGCGGGCTCAGTGTGGCAGCCTTCGCCGCAGCGCCCTTCAGGCCCACGGATTCCAACCAGTTGCCCACCATTTGGTAGCCCCCCTCGGTCAGCACCGATTCAGGGTGGAATTGCACCCCGCACAGGGGCGCGTTCTTGTGGGCCAGTCCCATGACCACGCCGTCGGCCGTTTCAGCCGTCACTTCCAGGACCTCCGGAATACTGGCCGGCACGGCAGCCAGTGAATGGTAGCGGGTTGCCGTGACAGGGCTGGGCAGCCCGGCAAACACCCCGTCGCCGTGGTGGTGGACCAGGCTTGTCTTGCCGTGCATGAGCTGTTCGGCGTGCGTGACCACGCCGCCGTAGGCCTCGGCAAGGGCCTGGTGGCCCAGGCACACGCCCAGCATGGGCTTGAGGCTGTCGCCGCACCACTTGATCAACTCAATGCACACTCCGGCCTCCGCAGGCGTGCCGGGGCCGGGGGAGACCAAAACCCCGTCACGCGCGGCCGCGAGCTCAATCGCCTCGGCCAGCGTGACGTCGTCGTTCCTGATGACAGTTGTTTCGGCACCCAACTGCTGCAGGTAGCCAACCAGCGTGTAAACAAAGCTGTCGTAGTTGTCGATCACCAATATGCGTGTGGTCATGGGGTTTAGTTCCCACCAATCGTTGAATCATTTATGGGGTTGAACTGGCTGAACCAGGGGAAGACAAACTGCATCAGCACCAGTACGGCGGCGGCAATAAACAGTGCGGCAGTGAGGATGCGGAACCAAAGCGGGCCCGGAAGGTGGCGGAAGATCCATCCGTACATGGCTTAGCCTTTCGACTTGTTGGCGGCGACCTGGGCGGCGATGGCTGCCGGCGGGCCGGCGCTGGCGGGCTGCCACGATTCCATGACGGCGTAGGCAATGATGCGTTCCTGCGTGCCAAACCGGGGGTTGCAACTGGTCAGGGTCATAAAACGCTGCGTGGGCTTGGCGTTCTTTTGCGTGGGAACGGGCAACAAAACATCGCCCTGCGTCGGCAGCACAATCTGGTCATTGCGGAAAACGTACGTGTAGTAGCCGTCCTTCGTCTGCACGTAGATCTTGTCGCCGGGCACCAGCGTGTCAATGGCGTCCAGGACGGCGCCGTGGGTCTGGCGGTGGCCCGCCACGGCAAAGTTCCCAATGCCACCGGGCATCGTGGAGGACTCGTAGCGGCCCAGTCCCAGGGTGTCCAGCTGTGCGCGGGCCACGCCGTCCACCAGGGGCCGGCTGTAGTCCTTTCCGAACCGGGGGATGTAGGCGACGCCAAAGACTTCACCCGGCGAGTTGATGGCCGGCATCACCACTGGCGGCCCGTAATTCTTGGGCGGAGTCCCCGGGGGCTGTGGCGCGGCTGGTGTCACCGGTCCCTGAAAGTTCCTGGCGAACTGCGACACCGCGTTTTGTTGCGTGTTGCCGGCGTCTATGTTGGTCCACCACAATTCCCACACCACAAAGAGCAGCACCACCACGCCAGCGGTGATGAGCAGTTCACCCGCGAGCTGAATGAGTGTCCGGACAAAACCTCGTCTGGTCCGGGCGGCCCGCGCCCGCTTGCGGTTGCGTGCCTGCCGGGACCGGGCTGCCTTGTTCCCAGCGAGCAGTTCATCCACGCCCAGGGGGGCATCAACGTGCCCTGGCGATCGAACCACGCTGGGATCCTCCTGAATGCGTCGGGTAGGGCGTGCAGACTGCGGGTGCACTATTTACAGCTAGAATTACGTCAACAATACCGGCAGTTCAGTACCAGCTACATTTTACCGTTCGACAGCGCGTAATGGACCGCCTGCCCTGCACCGGCTGCGCCGCTGCCCCCGTTCGAGAAGCCAAGGAGCTCCAAGTGCCCGAGTCAAAACCGCGTCGCCGTCCCGCCAAGGGCCCGTCAGAGACGCCGTCTTCCAAGGCACAAAAGCCCAACGCCGTCTGGTTCCTGCCCCTGATGGTCACCTTGATGCTGGTGGGGCTGTTCTGGATCATCGTGTACTACATCTCGAACGGCGCATACCCCCTTCCGGGGGTCAACAACTGGAACATCGGCATCGGCTTCGCCATTGCCCTGGCGGGGTTCATGATGACCACCCGGTGGCGCAGCTAGGATTCAGTCGCCGGCCCCGCCGGCCTCCCCGTAGTCCCCGGTGATGTACTCACCTTTGGGGTCCTTGTCGTCGTGCCCCGGCACATCCCCAGCCGTCCCGTAGTCCGCCTCCACGAAACGGCCCTCGGCAGCCTCCGGGTCTGCTCCTTCAGTGCCTCCGCGGCCGTAATCGCCCTCCGTGTACTGGCCTTGCGATTCGGTGGCGTGGTGTCCGGGTTCCGTACCGGCCTTCCCGTATGCCCCCTGGACGTACCGTCCGCGGTCTGTTCCACGGTCCTGGGCTTGATCTTCGGCCATTGTTCGCTCCGCCTTTCGCAGCTCGTTTTCAGCGGCCCCAGCGGCTGCTTCCCTGCCCTGCGTATCTTTCAGTCTAGGCTCGTGCCCACACTTTAGACAGGGGGGGCGACGAGCCCCTCCCTGGCAGTCCTGCCGTCCAAGTCGCCATGGAAACACAAAAGCCCTCACCGGGGGAGGGTGAGGGCTTTTGCTCCTAACTCAGTGGCAGTCAGCTGGGGGACTATGCTGCCACTCGTTCCCTAGGGCAAATTCGGCTCTAGAGAATACTTTCCCTGCGAAGGGAACACACGGAGCATGCAACTGGGACTGGGGCTGAAGGACCGGCTGGTCCAAGGAGGCCGTCACCCTCTCCAAGGTGTCTGCAAAGACAACATTCCGAACGGGGCTATTGGAGAGGATGGCCATGTCGGGGATCGCAACCCCGACCATGGTCATGGGCATGCTTCCGCAATAAGGATTGCCGCCCAAGTGGCTCGACGCCGGACGCGGCGACCACATTGAAACATTCATGAAGCACCCCCAGTAATAGTTCCGGTGCACACTTTCGTGTTCCCTAAGGCTAGGAAGCGCCGGGACACAATTCCCGAGTGGCGACCACTCTAATTTCCCGGGCCCTCCACTCAGTCAGGGACCCAGCTACGTGTTTCAGGTCAGCGCTGCAGGTGAATGGCCGCAGTGTTGGCAGCGTCATTGTTCATCAGCTCAGCCAGCTGTTCCCTGGACTGAAGGTCAAGCTTGATGAAGGTCCGGTACAGGTGGCCCTCAATGGTGCGCAGCGAAACGTTCAGCCTGGCGGCGATGGCATTGTTGGATTCGCCCCGCGCCACCAGCACGGCAACCTCGTGCTCGCGGCGGGTCATTTGCGGCCGGTCCACGCTGTTGAACACCAGGGCGGCCAGCCCTGGCATCTGCTCGCGCATCAGCACCAGCTTGCTGGCAGTCTTGCGGCTCTTGTGCACCTTGCCCCGGTCATGGAACTTCTTCTGGGCCTGGGCTGCCAGCTCCACTGCAGTGAGTTCATAACCGTATTCCATGGCCATGGCACTGGCCTTGTCCAACATGACAGGGTCCTGTGTGCGCAAGGCCTCGGCCCAGCTCTGGAAGAACGGGGCGCCCTTGGATTCCAGCTTTTTCGCCACGTCACCGAGCCGAGGGACCACGCCGGACTCGCCGACTCGGACCAACAGCGACAATACGGTCAATTCCGTCCCGGCATAGCCTGATTCCTGGCACTCGTGCAGGATGTCGTACAGGTCCTTGACGCCGCGTTCGCGCTCACCTGCCAAGCTCCGGGCAGCGGCGGCGTAGGCCAGTCCTTCGAGGGCGTAAAACTTGCTGCCGCGATAATCGAGGGCATCAAGCCGGTCCAGGGGCAGCTGTGCCCCTTCAATATCCCCATGCATGACCCGGCAGTAGGCCATGAGTCCCAGAGCGGTGTGGAGGACCAGCCAGGGATCGTAGTCGGACAGTGTTCCAACAGCGGGGATCAGCAGGGACAGTGCCTCGTCAATGTGCCCGCGGCGGCAGTGCATCATGGCCTCGCCCAAGTCGCGCAGGCCGCCCGAGGACAGCATCAGGTCGGGGTTGGTAAAGATCTGCGGTTCGAGCATTTTCGCCGCGGTGACCCAGTCGCCGTCGTAGATGAAGGCTGAAACGCTCCGGGCATACGCCAAAATGGAGATGTCTGGCCGGGGAAAGCCTTCAGGGCTTTCCAGTTCCCCAATGACCGCGAATGCCATCTCTGCTGCCGAGCCGATGCGCCCGATGGTTGAGTAGACCTCGCACAGCAGCGACTTCAGCTGCGTCTGGTCCACCCTGTTGGCCGTCATGGGGTGGTCCAGCAGCGCCAGGGTCCGTTCAAGTGCCGCCGTGCTGTTGCCAAGGGTCAAGTCGCGCATGGCCTGGAGCGTCAAAACATCAATGTCGGCACGGGTGGACGGGTTGGCCAGGCTAACCTCGCCAAATTTGTCCTCATAGCTGCGCAGAGCCGATGCGAAGTGCACCTCATAATTGTGGTCCGGAAGAAACGCGAAGTGGGCGGCCCGCAAGGCGGCAGCGCCGTCGTCGGGCGTCACTGCCATTTCCAGGCTCTTGAGGGCAAGTGTGCAAGCCTGTGCAGCCCAGCTGTGGTTCAGGTGGGCAATGGAGCGCTGCGCCAGCAACGCGCCGGCGTGGGCCGGCCCCACATGGAGGCTGCTGATCTGAAGGGCTTCCGGCAGGCGCATCATTTCATTGGCCCGCGTGGCCGCGGCCAAAATCTGTTCATCGCTCACCGCGGCTCCGCAGTCAACTGCCCACCGGGTGAAGTTGATGAGCATGTCCGAACTGGTGCCGCCGTCGGGCACGAAAACCTCGGACACTTCGGCAAGGAGACGGCGGCTGCGTCCCACGGGAATCATCCGCCGGATGGGCCCCGCCGTGGCAGGCCGGGACAGGCACATGGTCATGGTGGAACCTGGGACTATGGCCACCAGGTCCCGCTGTTGGATGTCATCGACTGACTCGGAATCGGTCACGTCCAGCAAAATGTCCAGGGGCAGCGGGCCGGCCAGGGCCAGGATCTCGATGATGCGCCGCGACTCGGGTCCAAGGTACTCCAGGTCCATCTGCAGGTAGTCCCGGGATTCGGATCCCAGCTTGTCCCCGGGGTGGTCCAGCGTCCACACGCCTTCGACCTTTCGCAGGGACCCTTCCTCCAGGGCCCCCGACACCAGCCCCTTCAGGACCAGCGGATTTCCGGCGGACCTGCTCGAGAGGTAGTGGGCGGCCGACGCGGCCACCTGGCCGTCCAGAACATCTTCAAGAAACAGCCTGACATCGCTGCTCTTGAGCGGCGCCATTTCAAATCGGGCCAGATACCCGTCCCGCCACAGCTCCCGCAGGTAGGTGCGGTGGCTTCCCGGCTGGTCCACCACGATGAGCTTGGTGTCGGTTGACATGATGACCTGCATGATGACGGCGGCACTTTGCTCATCCAGGTATTCGCCATTGTCCACCATGAGGAACACGTTTTCTGACTTTTCAAATCCGCTGCGGACTTGATCCAGCAGCCCATTGAGGACTTCGTAGTAGTCGGTGCTGCGCGCCAGGTTCATGCCAACCCTCGCGTTGACCGCCCCAAAGGGAACAGACGAAAGGGCCTTGCTTGGGGAGAGCCTTATGGTGGTTGCGCCGGAGCCGAGGGCTGCTACGACCTGGCCCAGCATCCACGTCTTGCCGGCACCGTGCTGTCCCACAACAAGGACGCCCCGCGACGAGGCATCCATCAATTGCGCAACAATGTCTCCAACGTTAGCCCGGCGAGCCACAGTACCCCATTCCCCATATGCCGCCGCAGCAGAACGAACCGCCAACAGCGAGACCAAGTGCTGCCTGGACGCGAAGTGGCGCCATGGCAGGATGACCACTTGGCCTTAGTCTATGGAATGACCCGCCGTTCGTCGACGATTCGCAGCCATTTGTCCACCAAAGGTGAAAAGGCTGTCAACGATGCCGCACTCGGCCCGGGATGGTAGGGGGGTATCCCCACGCGGCAGTTGCCGGGTCGATCCCGTGGGACAGTGCATTGGCGTTGATAACCTGCCTCATCCAATGGCCCAGCCCTGGCTCAATCCCGTCATAAAAATTGGCGAACCCCTGCTCGGTGTCAAAGCCGCGCGCGAGCGGCTGCCTGCCACGACGGATCCCACCCCGCACCGAATGCGCGTTCTTGATCCCCGGCCGACAGCAGCACGCCCGTCTCGTCTGCTTTCACTAGCCGGTCAACAGAATTGGCGTTGGGCAGGGAAGGAATCTCCAGCAGGGGAACTTCGAGGTCGCGCAGCAATTGCACCCGCCGTTTCCGCACCACCGGGACCCGCCGTGGGCATGACACCATCCTCCCAACCGGGGCTTATGGCACGTGCGCGCGAAGCCACTAGTCGGGTGTGCAACAAGTCATCAACGTTCTTTCCCTGACTGTGCGGCCAAGCATTCCTCCGTGGCAAATGTCCCGAAGGAAAGCGGACTGCGATTCCGATGGGCGGCCCTCGGGTCGTTGTGGAACATGCCTAGGATGGTGCCAAATGGCCCGGCGAGCTACCCCATCGACGGAATGGAAAGCTGAGCAGACTACAACAGCTGGCGCGTCCGCGATGCCTCATTCACTTTGGAAGGAACGGCCCCATGAACTACTTGTTTGGGGATGACCTCATGGAGCGGCCCCGCCGCGAGCTGGCCCCCGGGGCAGTCCACGTTCCGAACTGGCTGAATATGGAGCAGCAGAAATGGCTGGTCGCCCGATTCAAGGAATGGGCCAGCGGGCCGGTGCCCATCCGTTCGGCAAAAGTTGGCGGTCATGAAATGTCCGTCAAGACTGTCTGTCTGGGCTGGCACTGGCGCCCGTACCAATACACGCGCGACGCCGTCGACGTGAATGGCAACCGCGTTCTTGACTTCCCCGACTGGATGGTCCGGCTGGGCAGAAAGGCCCTCGTCGAGGCCAGCGGCAATCCACATGCCGGCGACGACTTCACCCCCGACACGGCGCTGGTGAACTACTACGACGCGACCGCCCAGATGGGAATGCACCAGGACAAGGACGAACTCTCCAAGGCCCCGGTGGTCTCCTTGTCGATTGGGGACACCTGCCAGTTCCGCTTTGGAAACGCAGACAACAGGTCCAAACCGTACGAAGACATCAGCCTTTCCTCCGGCGACCTGTTCGTCTTCGGGGGCGCCTCACGCTTCGCCTACCATGGTGTCCCTCGCATCTACCCAGGGACTGCCCCTGATGGCTGCGGGCTGGCAACCGGGCGCATCAACATCACCATGCGCGTGACCGGAATGGGCGAGCAATGAGCGACGCCGGCACCACGCACCTGCCCAGCCGCCATTGATGCTCCAGCTCCGGCAGCCCGCCGGCGACACGAAATTGAGAACACGGGCAGCCATCGCGTGAACCCACAGCACGCCGGCAATTATTGTTGTTCACACCTTGTCCCCATGGTTATCCACAGGATGTGGATCGTGATGGCATCGATCCGAAACTTATCCACGGACGTTGACAACTTATTCGAACTATCCACAGGCCGTATTCGAAAACCTCTCCGCACTCGGTTGTTCACAAAGTTATCCACAGAAGTGGATAACTTATGCCAGATTTCCCCTTAATTGCTGGACAGTGCCGCCAGAAAGTAATCCACAGTTGTGGAATTACATGTGTGTAACTTATACCCAGTGTGAACAACCATGTGGACAAGTAGCTGTTCGACGGGTTTTCACCTTCTAGAACTACAAGTCTGTAAGTTATGCCCATGTGTGGACAAGCCTGTGGACAATTAGGCAGCCGTGGGACCATGGAGGCATGGAACTCACAGAGCCGCTGGACTCCCAACGCGTATCCCCACAGGCGCCCACGCAAGCGGACATCGATGAGTTTCGCCGGCTGGGCGCCGAGCAGGCCGCAGGCGTCGCCATTGTCAGCACCGTGCTGCGCGGCCGTGACTATGCCGCCACGGTGACCGCCTACCTCTCAGTGTCCTATGACCCTCCGACACTTTTGGTGAGCCTCTATGAAGGGTCCAGGATTGCCCAGGCGGTAGTCGAGTCGGGACAGTGGGCCCTGACGCTGCTCCCTACGGAGCAAAAGCGGGCCGCCAACTGGCTGGCGAGTCCGGGCACGCCAATAGAGGGCCTGCTCAACCAGATCGAGTTCAAGCGGGGGCCGGCCACCGGCTGCGCCGTCATTGCCGGTTCCCTGGCCTACTTTGAGGTCGCCACCACGGCCGTCCATGTGGCGGCCACGCACCTGCTGGTGGTGGGGGAAGTGGTGGGCATGGGCAGCGAGGCCGGGCCGTCTCCCGAGGCCTCACCGCTGCTCCACTACGCCGGCGACTACCGCCGGCTCAAGCCCTAACCCACCACGTAAGGGGGAAAGGTGGAGACCTTGTAAAGGGCAAGCCCCACCATGACAAGCACGACGGCGGCCATGCCGCCCCACTGGACCACATTGCGCCGGGCGTTGGCCGGGGCGTAGGCAATGGCCACAGTGCACAGCGCGCCGGCGATCAGCCCGCCCAGGTGCGCCTGCCAGGCAATGTTGGGGATGAAGAACCCCAGTGCGGCATTTATGAGCAGCAGCACCACAATTTGGCGCAGGTCCCCGCCGCGCTTCTTCTGGACCACGAAGAGCGCGCCAAAGAGGCCAAATATGGCGCCAGAGGCCCCCACCACAGGAGTCAGCGGGTCCGCGAACATCAACAAAACTGCAACCGACCCGGCCAGCGCGCTGATGAGATAGACAGCCAGGAAGCGCAGCCGGCCGAAGGCAGGTTCCAGGGCGCTGCCCAAAATCCACAGGGCATACATATTAAACGCGATGTGCATGATGTTCGTGGAATGCAGGAACGCAGACGTCACCATGCGCCATGGCTGGGTTTCCGTGGTGAACGGCGCGTAGGCAAAGTTCTGGAAGATGAAGTCCTTGGGGATGGCCCAGTCCAGGACAAACATGGCCACGCAGATGGCCATCATGGTGATGGTGACCATGGGACGGCCGGTGGTCACCCCGCCGCCAAAAATGGTCCGACGCGCCCGCACGGCCTTGGCGGACTCCCGGACGCAGTCCACGCATTGGATGCCCACGGCCGCACTTCGCTGGCAGTCCGGGCACGTTGGCCGGCCACACCGCTGGCAGCTCACATAGGAGACGCGGTCGGGGTGCCGTGGGCAGACTGGTGCCCCCACAGGGGTTCCCGGTGCCGGATATGCAGAGCTCATGGTGGTGGTTCCTTGGGAAGAGGCTTAAAAGTGTGTGGCCGCCGGGGCCCGGGCAGGGCCAGCCGAAAATGGCTTGGCCTGCGCGGACCCCGGCAGCCGGGTGGGTCCAAAGGGAGGTTAAGCCCGTAGCTAGAGTTGCTCGACGGTCACCGAGTTGATGACAACGTCCTCGCGCGGCTTGTCGCCGGGACCGGTGGAAACGCCCTCAATGGCGTCAACGACTGCCTTGGAGGAGTCGTCGGCAACTTCACCAAAAATGGTGTGCTTGCCCTGGAGCCAGCTGGTGTTGACCGTGGTGATGAAGAACTGTGAACCGTTGGTGCCGCGACCGCCCTGGATGCCGGCGTTGGCCATGGCGAACTTGTACGGGTCGTTGAAGTTCAGGTCGGGGTTGATCTCGTCGTCGAACTGGAAGCCCGGTCCGCCAATACCGCGGCCCAGCGGATCGCCGCCCTGGATCATGAAGTCCTTGATGATGCGGTGGAAAATGGTCCCGTTGTACAGCGGCGCGTTCGTCTTCTCGCCGGTGCCCGGGTGGGTCCATTCGATTTCACCGGTGGCCAGGCCAACAAAGTTGGCGACCGTCTTGGGTGCGTGGTTGCCAAACAGGTTCACCACGATGTCGCCCAGGCTGGTGTTGATAGTTGCTTTTGCGGTTGGGATAGCAGTCATGGCGACATTCTGCCATGTCAAACTGGCAAAATTCCTGCCCACGGGGGACTTTCCGCGCCGGGCGAACTCAAGGAGCATGGCACGTGCGCCATGCGCGACGTAGGCTAAATGGTGAAGACCCTGACATCTGGAGGAAAAACGTGAAGACAGTAGAACGCTTGACCCACGACTTGGAAGAGTCCCTCACCACCGGCGTGGAATGGGCCACGCCCCGTGTCGAGGCTGCCCGCGACTGGGCTGCGCCGAAGATTCAAAAGGGCATCGACAATGCCTCCCCCAAAGTTCAGGAAGGCATTCGCAAGGCTGCACAGTTCACCGCCGACGGCGTAGCTTCCGTTACGCCGAAAATCCAGGACGGCCTGGGCCGGCTTGGGCCGAGGATTTCCGACGCCTTTGACGATGCCGCTCCCCGGGTCCAGGAGGCCCTGAACAGGGCAACTCCCGCGCTCACCTCCGCCAAGGACAAGATGGTTGGGGACTACATCCCGCTGTTCTCGGAAAAGTTGGGCGATGCCGCCCAGGCCGTGGGATCCGCTTTGGAAAAGACAAGCGCCTCGGAGCCGGCAAACGTGGTGGTCGCCAAGGTGGCGGGCGGCAAGCGGGCCCTGGCCAAGGCCGAAAAGGCTGCCGCTGCGGCGGCCAGGCAGGCCGCGGCTGAACTCAAGCGGAGCCAGAAGAAGGGCGGCAAGGGTTGGATCGTGCTGGGTGTCATCGCGGCGGCCACTGCCGCGGGCGTTGCCGCATGGAAGGCATCCAAGCCGGTGCCGGACCCGTGGAAGACCCCCGTCCCTGTCACCACGCCGGCCCCCGTCGCAACTGTTCCGGCGGCAGTTCCCGAGGAGCCGCAGGCAACGCCGGCCCCCGTGCCCGCGGCTGCCGTCAGCACCGAAGGACTGGACACTGTGGACGCTGCCGAATCCGCCGCTGACGCCGGCCCGGAAGATGCAGCCACGATCCCGGAGCCGGCAGCCAAGGACACCACGCCGAAGCCGAAGGCTCCCAACAAGTAGCCTGCTCCCGGCGGCAACGTTTGTGGCAAGTGGCCCTGGATCTCAGCTGATCCGGGGCCACGGCCAGTTAACCGGCCGTCGATGCCCGCTTGAGTCCTCCGCGGCCTTGGTGCAGCACCACAACGGCCAGCCCGGCAATGATCAGGGCCAGCCCCAGGTAGGTCCCGGCCGGGAGCATTTCGCCCAGGAAGATGCCGGCCAGCAAGGCGGCCCCGGGAATTTCCAACAGGATCATCATGGAGACCACCAGCGGGGAAATGGTCGCCAGCAAGTGGTTGAAGATGGTGTGCCCCATGATTTGGGCGGCAATGGTGACGGCAATAATGCCCAGCCAGGCTACCGGCGGAATGGCGATCAGTGGCTGCCCCAGGGCCAGGCACATTGCGAGCAGGACAACGGATGCGATGCCGTAGCAAATGGTCGAATACAACGGCGTTGACATGCTCTTGCGGGCCCGTGATCCGGCCAGCGTGTACACGGCGGCCAGGGCGCCGCCGGCCAGGGCCAGAAGGTCGCCCACCAGCGCATCGCCGGAGACGCCCACATCAAATCCGGTAATCACCACCACGCCTCCCAGGGCCACGCCCAGTCCCAGGACAATGAGAAATGGCGGACGCCGTCCCCGAAGCCATTGGAAAAGGGCAATCCAGGCGGCCTGCAGGCAGACCAGCGCTGTTGCGGCCGCAACACTTGTCAGCTTCACGGACGTAATGAAACAGGCAAAGTGCAGGGCCAGGGCAACGGCGGCAATGGCTGAAAACTTAAGTTCCGTGCGTCCCAGTGAGGCGATTGAGCCCCTGCCGCCCACCAGCACGGGTGCACCCATCGTGAGCGCGCCGAGGGCATTGCGCCAAAAGGCGATGGTCAGGGCGGGGGCGGCCGTTGCTGCCATGATCGGCCCGGATGCCGAAACACCCACAATGCCCAGAACCGCCAGGAATAAGATCACCTGTCAACAGTAGGGCACCCGGGCTGCTTCCCGAACAAAACAAAACACCCCGGCCTGCTGGCCGGGGTGTTTTCCATGGTGGAGGCACGGGGACTCGAACCCCGAACCCCCTGCTTGCAAAGCAGGTGCGCTACCAATTGCGCCATGCCCCCATGGGGTGGTTCAGTACCTTTGGAACTAGTTGACGGTGTCCGTCGCCTTGCTCCACGTTGCCTTGGCAACCTTGGAATCCAGCCACTTCCTGTTCAAGAAAACCGCAGCGCCCAAAGCTGCGGCTAAAACCAGCAACTTGCGCACTGCACACCATCCTTGACTGGGAACCGGCAATGGTTCCGTGGGCGCACCAGGACTTGAACCTGGGACCTCTTCGTTATCAGCGAAGCGCTCTAACCGCCTGAGCTATGCGCCCTCATCGGCCCTCAGCGGGCCGAGATAAAACTTTACCCCACACATTCCCCAACTCACAAATCGGCGGGTCCAACCGTTTATTGAACCCGCCAATTCGCGGAATTTGCAGTAAATTCGGGCCGATTTAGTCGTCCGTCAGGGTGACGCCGATGCCGCCCACCAAGGTGGCGGAGATGTTGTACAGCACCGCCGACAGCATGGAGAGGGTGGTCAGCAGCACCACGTTGACGACGGCGACAATGGTGGCGTAGGAGGCCACCTGGCCCAGGGATGCATACTTCATCAGGTCGAAGGCGGTTCCGCCCTCGGGTCCCTGAATGTCCGTCATGAGGGAGTTGACCTTGTCAAAGAGGCCAATGACGTCAAGCACCGACCACAGCACAATGGAGGCCACCACTGTAATGATGCCCAGGGCCACGGACAGCAGGAATGCCATCTTCAGCACGGACCAGGGCTCCACCTTGCTGACCAGCAGGCGGGCACGGCGTGCCTTCGCCTTGGGGGCCGGCTTGACGAGCGGCGGATGGGACGGGCGCTTGACCGCTGAGGGGCCCGAAGAGGTGCCTGGACGCTGCTGCGGCCGGGCTGGCGCGCCTACCCTCGGGGCGGTACTGGGCCGCGGATTCGGGTTGCTCGAGCTCAATCGGTACCTCCATTTGTTGCGTCAGGGTCGGTTAACGGTACTTCATTTACCTGATCGTTTGCTTGGGGTCCACCATTTGCCTCGGCGCCGTCGTCGTCCGTGGCTTCCTCAAGGTCGTCCTGGTCCAGGCCGCGTTCGCTGTTCCGGGCCACTTCGATGATGCGGTCATGCTTGTCCGGCTTGGCGAAGATGACCCCCATCGTGTCGCGCCCCTTGGCGGGCACTTCGGAGACATTGGAGCGGACAATCTTGCCGCCGCTCATGACCACCAGCACCTCGTCGTCTTCCTGCACGATCAAGGCGCCAACCAGGTCGCCACGGTCCTCCACGAGCTTCGCGACCTTGATGCCCAGCCCGCCGCGGCCCTGCAGCCGGTATTCGTCGACGGCGGTGCGCTTGGCGTAGCCGCCTTCCGTCACAATGAACACATAGGAGTCATCGGTCACCACGGCTGCGGCAAGCAGTTCGTCCCGGTCGCGGAACTTCATGCCCGTCACCCCGGAGGTGGCGCGTCCCATGGGGCGCAGGGCCTCGTCGGTGGCGGTAAACCGGATGGACTGGCCCTTCCGGGACACCAGAATGAGGTCATCGGTGTCTGAAACCAGCTGTGCGGAGACCAGTTCGTCGTCGTCGCGCAGGTTGATGGCGATGACGCCGGCCGAACGGTTGGTGTCGTAGTCCTCAAGCCGGGTCTTCTTCACCAGGCCGTTGCGCGTTGCCAGGACCAGGTAGGGCGACTGCTGGTAGTCATGGAGTTCCATGACCTGGGCAATCTTTTCATCCGGCTGGAACGCGAGGAGGTTTGCCACATGCTGGCCCTTGGCGTCCCGGCCGGCCTCGGCCAGCTCATAGGCCTTGGCCCGGTAAACGCGCCCCAGGTTGGTGAAGAACAGCAGCCAGTGGTGTGTGGTGGTGACGAAGAAATGCTCGACGACGTCGTCCCCGCGCAGCTGGGCGCCCTTGACGCCCTTGCCTCCGCGGTGCTGTGTGCGGTAGTTGTCGCTGCGGGTGCGCTTGACGTAGCCGCCGCGGGTGATGGTCACCACCATTTCCTCTTCGGGAATGAGGTCTTCCATGCTCATGTTGGGGTCGTAGCCCATCATGATTTCGGTGCGCCGTTCGTCGCCATAGCGGGCGGTGATGTCGGCCAGTTCGTCGCTGACGATGCCGCGCTGCACTTCCGGATCCGCCAGGATCCGGTTGAATTCGGTGATCATGGTTTCGAGCTGGTCCGCCCGGTCCTGGATCTTCTGGTGTTCCAGGGCGGCCAGCTTGCGCAGCTGCATGTCAAGGATGGCCTTGGCCTGGATTTCGTCAATCTCCAGCAGGGACATCAGGCCGTCGCGGGCTTCCTCCGAGGTGGAGGAGCGCCGGATCAGCGCAATGACCTCGTCCAGGGCGTTGAGCGCCTTGAGCAGTGCCCGCTGGATGTGCGCCTCTTCCTCGGCCTTGCGAAGGCGGAAGCGGGTGCGGCGGACAATGACGTCCATCTGGTGGGTGACCCAGTGGCGGATGAAGGCATCGAGCGGCAGCGTGCGCGGCACGCCGTCGACGATGGCCAGCATGTTGGCGCTGAAGTTTTCCTGCAGCTGCGTGTGCTTGTAGAGGTTGTTCAGGACAACCTTGGCCACGGCGTCGCGCTTGAGGACGACGACGAGGCGCTGGCCCGTGCGGCCCGAGGTTTCGTCGCGCAGGTCGGCGATGCCGGCGATCTTGCCGTCCTTGACGAGTTCGGCGATCTTGATGGCCAGGTTGTCCGGGTTGGCCTGGTAGGGCAGTTCGGTGACCACCAGGCAGGTGCGTCCCTGGATTTCCTCCACGTTGACCACGGCGCGCATGGTGATCGAGCCGCGGCCGGTCCGGTAGGCGTCCTCAATGCCCTTGCGCCCCAGGATCTGTGCTCCTGTGGGGAAGTCGGGTCCCTTGATGCGCTGGATCAGCGCCTCAAGCAGTTCCTCGCGGGTGACGGTGGGGTTGGCCAGGAACCACTGGACACCCTCGGAAACCTCGCGCAGGTTGTGCGGGGGAATGTTGGTGGCCATGCCCACGGCGATCCCGGAGGACCCGTTGACCAAAAGGTTCGGGAACCGGGACGGCAGAATGGTCGGTTCCTGGTTCTTGCCGTCATAGTTGTCCTGGAAGTCGACAGTTTCCTCGTCAATGTCCCGGACCATTTCCATGGCCAGGGGGGCCATCTTGGTTTCCGTGTAACGGGGCGCGGCCGCGCCGTCATTGCCGGGGGAACCAAAGTTCCCCTGTCCCAGGGCCAAAGGGTAGCGCATGGTCCAGTCCTGAATGAGGCGGACCAGGGCGTCGTAAATGGCGGAGTCACCGTGCGGGTGGTACTGGCCCATGACCTCGCCCACCACGCGGGCACACTTGTTGAAGGAGCGCTCCGGGCGGTAGCCGCCGTCAAACATGGCATACAGCACGCGGCGGTGCACAGGCTTGAGCCCGTCACGGACGTCGGGGAGTGCACGCCCCACGATGACGGCCATGGCATAGTCCAGGTAGGAACGCTTCATTTCCTCCTGCAGGTCAATTTGTTCGATCTTGTCATGGCCAACTACCACGTCGCCTTCGAGGACCACTTCGCCGGCCTGTTCGCTGCCCGGATTCTCAGGTGTTTCGTCACTCATAGTCTTTTATATTCCAATCCCAAAATATGTCTGATTCGTTATATGAAGTCGGGGTGAACCCGGTCCTAAATATCGAGGAAGCGGACATCCTTGGCGTTTTGTTGAATAAAGTTTCGGCGGGATTCAACGTCCTCACCCATGAGGATGGAGAAGATCTGGTCAGCCTCGGCGGCGTCTTCCATGGTGACCTGCAGCAATGTCCTGTGGGCCGGGTCCATGGTGGTGTCCCAGAGTTCGGAATAGTCCATCTCGCCCAGGCCCTTGTAGCGCTGGATGCCGTTGTCCTTGGGAATGCGCCGTCCGGCAGCTGCACCGGCGGCCAGGGCGGCGTCGCGTTCCTTGTCGCTGTACACGTAGTCGTGCGGGGCGTTGGACCACTTGATGCGGTACAGCGGCGGCTGGGCCAGGTAGACGTAGCCGCTCTCGATCAGCGGCCGCATGTAGCGGAACAGCAGTGTCAGCAGCAAGGTGGTGATGTGCTGGCCATCCACGTCGGCATCGGCCATCAGCACAATCTTGTGGTACCTGGCCTTGTCCACGTCAAAGTCCTCGCCAATGCCGGCACCAAATGCCGTGATCATGGCCTGCACTTCGGCGTTGCCCAGGGCGCGGTCCAAGCGCGCCCGCTCCACGTTCAGGATCTTGCCGCGCAGCGGCAGGATGGCCTGGGTGGTTGGGTTGCGGCCGCGGACGGCCGAGCCGCCTGCGGAGTCACCCTCCACAATGTAAATCTCGGACAGGGCCGGGTCCTTGGACTGGCAGTCCTTGAGCTTTCCGGGCATGCCACCGGATTCCAGCAGTCCCTTGCGGCGGGTGTTTTCCCGCGCCTTGCGTGCAGCCAGGCGGGCCTGTGAAGCCTGGATGGACTTGCGGATCACGTCCCGGGCGGGGCCGGGGTTGCGTTCTAGCCAATCTCCCAGGCCGTCCGTGACCACACGCTGGACGAATCCCTTGACCTCCGAGTTGCCCAGCTTCGTTTTGGTCTGTCCTTCAAATTGCGGTTCCGAGAGCTTGACCGAAATGACTGCCGTGAGGCCCTCGCGGATGTCATCGCCCGTGAGGTTGTCATCCTTGTCCTTGATGATGTTCTTCTCCCGCGCGTAGCGGTTGATCAGCGACGTCATCGCGGCACGGAAGCCCTCTTCGTGGGTGCCGCCCTCGTGGGTGTTGATCGTGTTGGCGTAGGTGTGGACGCTTTCGGAGAAGGACGTGGTCCACTGCAGGGCCAGTTCCACTGCCATGTGCCGGGTGGTGTCCTCGGTTTCAAAGGCAATGACGTCCTCGTGGACGGGCTCGTACTTCTTGGAGGAGTTCAGGTACTTGACGTAGTCCAGCAGGCCGTCCAGGTACTGGTACACAACCACGCGCTTGCCGGTGGCAATGTCCTTGCCCTCCGGAATCGCATCCAGGTCGGGGTCCTCGTCGTGGTTCTCCGGCACGCGCTCGTCGCTGAGCGTGATCTTCAGGCCCTTGTTCAGGAAGGCCATCTGCTGGAAGCGGGCACGGAGCGTTTCAAAGTCGAACTCCACGGATTCAAAGATTTCCGGGTCCGGGTAAAACGTCTGGATGGTGCCGGTTTCCGTGGTGGCCTCGCCCTTGACCAGGGTTCCCTGCGGCTTGCCGCCATCGGCGAAACTCATGCGCCACACGAAGCCCTTGCGTCGGATCTCGGTGTCGACGCGCCGGGACAGTGCATTCACCACGGAGATGCCCACCCCGTGCAGGCCGCCGGAAACCGCATAGCCGCTGCCGCCGAACTTGCCGCCGGCGTGCAGGATGGTCATGACCACTTCAACCGTGGGCTTGCCCTCGGTGGGGTGGATGTCCACGGGAATGCCGCGGCCGTTGTCCACCACGCGCACGCCGCCGTCGGAGGTCAGGGTGATTTCAATGTGGTCGCAGTAGCCGGCCAGTGCCTCGTCAACGGAGTTGTCCACCACCTCATAGACCAGGTGGTGCAGGCCGCGCAGGCCCGTGGAACCGATGTACATGCCGGGACGCTTGCGGACCGCTTCCAGTCCTTCCAGGACCGTGATGTCGCTGGCATCGTAGTGGGGGGCCTCGACCGGCGGGGCCGCGGTTTCGACAACCACGCCTTCCCCTGCGGGGCCACCCTGCTCCGGATTCATCGCGTTCCCCGGGTTCTCCGGATTGTTCGTTGTCACAGGCGCGTTCGACCCCTTTATAGTTAGCCCGATTGCCGCCAGCGGTAATGCCGCGGGCACCCCTAAGATCAGGCACCCGGCTCATCCCGTGAAGGCACGTAAATACCGCTCCCGGTGAAGCCTCAAAAAGCATCTCAACGCCGCAGGGAGACGGTCCTGCCTCTAATTCTACCTTGCGGCTGGGGCAAACCCTGCCCAAACGTGCCTTCAGAGGCGAGAAAAGTGCCCTAGCGTGCCACAATTGCTCCACCGCTGAGGGGATGTACGCCCGCGGGGGTTCCAGTCGCCCAGCAGGGCGTTTGACACTTTTCGCGGGGCCGCGTGGCACCCTACCCGTAGGTGTCGCGCGGGCCGCGCCCCTTGACGCTGCGGAAACCCTTGCGCCAGCTCGGTGCCGCGGGCCCCAGGACCATTATTTTGCCCACGACGCCGGCCCCCAGTTCGGCGTCAAACTTCGCCAGCAGCGATGAGGAGAGCAGGCGCAGTTGCGTGGCCCAGCTGGTGGAGTCGCAGCGCACATGCAAGGTGGTGGCTTCAAAGCTTTCCGGCCGGCAGTGCGCTGCAATGTCCGCGCCGACCAGGGTGTCCCACTGCGCCATCACCGACCCCACGGCCAGCGGCGAGGTCCAGCCGCGGTCCGAAACAAGGCGGCTGACCACCTTTCCCAGCCCCTGGGGGTCGCGGCCGCCGTCCACCAGGTCCAGAAATGGCTGGCGTTTGCCCCTGGGCACTGCCTTTTCGCCCAGGCGGCTGCGCGGAATGCGCAGTTCACCGCGGCTCTTGGCAATGGTTCGCATCCGGTTCAGGGCTGCCTGCGCCGCATCCACTTCCGTGACATGGTCGGTCGCGGCAGCGGCCACCCGGCTCTTCCGGCCGGTGGCGTCGTGCCGCGCACCCGGGGTGGGGGCTTTCTCAGAGCCCACGTGCCTGCACCCCGCCGGGAATGACCTGCACATGCGCTGCGGCCAGTTCGTCCGGAATGTCCCCTCCCACGGCCGCCGTCACCAGGACCTGCTCGGCACCGGCCACCATCAGGGCCA
The DNA here is from genome assembly GCF_025548615.1 of Arthrobacter sp. A2-55. Taxonomy (NCBI): domain Bacteria; kingdom Bacillati; phylum Actinomycetota; class Actinomycetes; order Micrococcales; family Micrococcaceae; genus Arthrobacter; species Arthrobacter sp. A2-55. The sequence goes on from NZ_JAJLOZ010000031.1 coordinate 29,060, forward strand.
GCTTGCTGCGCCGTTCGGCGTCCAGTTCGGCAAAAACGTCGTCCAAAATCAGGATGGGCTGGTTGCCGGCGATGGGGGAGTCCGCGCCCAGCACATGGAACGACGCCAGGCGCAGGGCCAGCGCCACGGACCACGATTCCCCATGCGAGGCGTATCCGCGGGCGGGCGAGTCCCCCAACAGCAATTCAAGGTCGTCCCGGTGGGGTCCCACCAGGGTCATGCCGCGGTCCAGTTCCCGGGGCCGGGCGGCGGACAGGGCCGCGATGTACCTTTTGGCCAGCTCGTCCTCGGTGCAGTTGGCCAGTTCGCCGTCTTCGGGAGGGGACGCCGGCTGGCCGGAAGTGTCGGCGCTGTCGCCGTCGTGCATGTCCTGTATCCCTGCCGGGGTGTCCAGACTGCTTCGGTAAATGGCCTGCAGCGTCTTGGTGCCATCCGTCAATTGTGCGTAGGCCTCGGCCATGTAAGGACGCAACCGTTCCACCAGGTCCAGGCGGGCGGCCAGCAATTTGGCCGCGGCCGCAGCCAGGTGTGCATCCCACACGTCCAGGGTGGCCAGCTGCCCTTCATTGACGCCGGACCGCGAAAAGTGGGCGGCCCGGGCAGACTTGAGCAAGGCGTTGCGCTGCTTGAGCACCCTGTCATATTCCATGCGCGTTGCGGCATGTTTCGGGGCCAGCACCACCAACAGCTCGTCCAGGAAACGGCGCCGGTTGGCGGGATCGCCCTTCACCAGCGCCAGGTCCTCTGGAGCAAAAAGGACGCTCCGGCAGATCCCCAGGATGTCACGGGCACGGACGGGGTTGGCCCGGTTGATCCTGGCCCGGTTGGCCCGGGAGGCGTTGATCTCCACCTCGACCATGACTTTTTGTTCGCCCCGTACCAGCTGGGCCCGGATCAGTGACCGTTCCGTGCCGATTCGCAGCAGGGGCAGATCGGAACTGACCCGGTGGGAGGCCAGCGAGGAGAGGTAGCCGATTGACTCGACGAGGTTGGTTTTGCCTAGTCCGTTGGAACCGACCAGCACTGTCACCCCGGGAGAGAGCGACAGTTCCACCTGCTCGTAGCTGCGGAAGTCGGTGAGCGAAAGATGTTCAAGAAACACGGCAGTGCCCGGCTCTTTTCCGGCTAGGACCCTGCAGGCTTGGTGGCATGCCCACCGAACTGGTGGCGCAGCGCGGAAACCATCTTCATGGCCGGGGAATTGTCCTCACGGGAAGAAAAACGGGCAAACAGTGCTGCGGTAATGGCAGGGGCGGGCACTGCATTCGCGATGGCTTCCTCCACTGTCCAGCGGCCCTCCCCCGAATCCTCAACGTAGTCGTCAATGGACTCCAGGCCCGGATCTTCGTCGAGGGCCTTGACCATCAGGTCCAACAGCCATGAGCGGACCACTGTCCCTTTTTGCCAGGCGCGGAAGGTGCCCGGCAGGTCCTGGATGATTTCCTTCTTTGCCAGCAGTTCATAGCCTTCGGCGTAGGCCTGCATGAGCCCGTATTCAATGCCGTTGTGGACCATCTTCGCGTAGTGGCCGGCACCGATGTCGCCGACGTGGACAAAGCTGTCGGCTCGATCTCCTGCGGGCCGGAGTGCGTCCAGGATGGGCATGGCCCACGCCACGTTTTCGGCCGAACCGCCGGCCATCAGGCCGTAACCGTTCTTCAAGCCCCACACACCGCCCGAGACACCCACGTCCATGAAGCCGATCTTCTTCTCAGCCAGCAGGGCGCCGTGGCGCTGGTCCTCGGTGAAGCGGGAATTGCCCCCGTCAACCAGCAGGTCACCGGCCTCCATGTGCTGGGAGAGTTCAGTGATGACCGAGTCTGTGATGTCGCCTGAGGGAACCATGACCCAGATCAGGCGCGGGGCGGGTACAGCAGCAACAAGTTCTGCCAGCGAGGGAACGTCCGTGACGTCGGGATTTCTGTCGTATCCGGTGACTTCGATGTCCGCCTCGCGCAACCGGGCACGCATGTTGAAGCCCATTTTTCCAAGTCCGACAAGTCCGATGTGCACGGTAACTCCCTTTTCTTGATTTGTTTTGTGGCGGTGGTGGAAGCTTGATTTCCTTGACGCGGGGCTACTGGGAAGGCAGCCTGACCGGCATCACCAGGTATCGGTAGTCGTCCCGGTTGTCGCCGTCGACGTCGTCCTGCGCCGTCAGCATGGCCGGCTTGGGTGCGGAAGTGAAGGAAAAACGGACGTATTTGCTGTCGAAGGCATTAAGACCTTCGCTGAGGTAATGCGGGTTGAAGGCGACGGTGATTTCCTCGCCCACCAGGGTTGCTTCCAGGTTTTCGGAGGCCTGGGCATCTTCGCCGGTGCCGGCGTCAAGGGTGAGCTGTCCATCGGTGAAGATCAGGCGGACGGGAGTGTTGCGTTCAGCCACCAGGCTCACACGCCGGACAGCCTCGGCCAGGGCGTGGGTCTCAACCGTTGCGTGGATGGGCGTGTTGTCCGGGAAGAGGGACCGGATTTTGGGGTAGTCACCATCCACCAGCAGCGAGGTGGTTCGGCGCCCGCCGCTCTCAAAGCCGATCAGTTCACTGTTGTCCGACAGGGCAATGTTGATGTTCCCGGACCCGCCGAGGGTCTTGGCAACTTCACTCAGGGTCTTTGCCTTGACCAGCGCTCCGGTCGAGATGTTGGGGGAGGTGGGGTTCCACCGGATTTCGCGCAGGGCCAGACGGTAGCGGTCTGTGGCGAGCAGGGTGATCAGGTCACCCTCAATCTCCATTTTGACGCCCGTCAGGATGGGCAGTGTGTCGTCTCTGCTGGCGGCGATGATCACCTGGGAGACGGCCTGGGCAAAGGCCTCGCCGTCAACTGTTCCGCTGAGCTCGGGGAGGGCGGGCAATTCAGGATAGTCGCTGACCGGCATGGTGGCCAGGTGAAAACGGCTGCTGCGGCAGGTCAGCGTCACCTTGGAACCATCGGTTTCAACCTCGACGGGAGCCGAGGGCAGGCTCCGGCAAATGTCTGCGAGCAGGCGCCCTGACACCAAAATGGTGCCCTCCTCCGCGATGTCTGCGGGGATTTCCAGGCGTGCTGAAATTTCGTAGTCAAAACTGGCCAGGCTCAGCGTTCCGGCTTCGGCCTTGAGCAGCAGGCCGGAGAGGACCGGTACCGGGGGCCTGGGGGACAAGGATCGTGCGGCCCAGCTGACTGCTTCGGTCAGAACATCCCGTTCGACTCGGAACTTCACGGAAGGGTGCCGCCTTTCATTGTGCGAAAAGTGTGTGGTGCCGCAGGGAAACAGGAGCCCCCAGGGGGACTGTTGGGCTTTCGTTTGGAATTACATGCTTGCAGACAGCTTAGCCCTTTGGCCAGCGGGAAATGACATTCCTGTTTGGCCGGGAGGGCCCGGTTGGCAGGGGAATGAAAATGTTGTTTGAAACGAATAATTCTTGGGATTCGTAGTGTTAATAAGTCCTGTGGATACTGTGGATAACCCGGCTGGTACGCGTGATCCCGCCAATCTGCCCTGTGCACAAGGTGTGAGGCTGCTCCGCCTTGGCCTGTGGGCACCGGTGGAGAACTTTCCGCGCCATTTCGGCCATCCACAGGGGAGCCCAGAGTTATCCGCAGGCCGGCCCCGCTTGTGCACTTAACTGTCCACAGACTTATCCACAGCTGTTAATTATTGGATTTTTTTCGCCGCTGCGCGGCTCAGCCCTCACGCTGCTGCTGCTTGATCTTGTTGGTCAGCTCGGTCACCTGGTTGTAAATGGCGCGCCGTTCCGCCATAAGTTCGCGGATCTTCCGGTCGGCATGGATCACCGTGGTGTGGTCGCGGCCGCCGAATTCCTGGCCAATTTTCGGCAGCGACATGTCCGTCAGCTCACGGCACAGGTACATCGCAATTTGGCGGGCCGTTACCAGCGTCCTGGTCCGTGACTTGCTGCACAGCTCCTCCAGGGAGATGTTGAAGTACGCGGCGGTCTGGCCAAGAATCGCGGTGGAAGTGATTTCCTGGGCGCCGTCGTCGGTGATGAGGTCCTTGAGCACCATCTCGGCCAGGCCCACATCCACCGGCTGGCGGTTCAGGCTGGCGAAGGCCGTGACACGGATCAAGGCCCCTTCGAGCTCGCGAATGTTGGTGGAGATCTTGGAGGCAATGTATTCCAGGGCGTCGTCCGGGGCAGAGAGGCCTTCACCGATGGCCTTTTTGCGCAGGATGGCAATGCGGGTCTCCAGTTCCGGAGGCTGGACGTCCGTCAGCAGGCCCCACTCAAAACGTGAACGCATGCGTTCTTCAAATCCCTGCAGGCGCTTGGGCGGCAGGTCGGAGGTGATGACAACCTGCTTGTTGTGGTTGTGCAGGGCGTTGAAGGTGTGGAAGAACTCCTCCTGCGTGGCGTCCTTGTTCGCCAGGAACTGGATGTCGTCAATGAGCAGGATGTCAACGTTGCGGTACAGCTGCTTGAAGCTGGCACCTTCGTCGTCCCGAATGGAGTTGATGAAGTCGTTGGTGAATTCCTCGGAATTGACGTACCGAACCCGAATCCCCGTGTACAACCGCCGGGCATAGTGGCCAATGGCATGCAGGAGGTGCGTCTTCCCGAGCCCCGAGTCGCCGTAAATAAACAGCGGGTTGTAGGCCTTCGCCGGCGCCTCCGCGACAGCAACGGCCGCGGCATGGGCGAAGCGGTTGGAAGCACCGATCACGAACGAATCAAAAACGTACTTCGGGTTCAGCCGGCCAAATTCCTGGGAGGTGCTCGGCAGCATGGGTGAAGGCTTGGAGGCGTTCTCGTGCCTGTCCACCGGATCATGGCGCTCCGGGCGGGGCTGGGCAGGCGGTGCCGGTTCCTCTTCCTTCGTGGGAGGGACCAGATCCGCGTTGACACTGAAAGCGCAGCTGATTTCCTCTGGAAAAACCTGCCGCAGCGCGTCCACCAGCGCTGTGTTGAGTTGCGTCTGCAGTACCTCGCGGGTCAATTCGTTGGGTACGGCCACCAGCAGCGTGTTGCCAATGAGCCCTTGGGGCTGGGTGAGGACAACGAAGCCCCGCTGCCGCGGCGAAACCCGTTCGTCTTGTTCCAGGATGCGGATGACCCGGCGCCAGGAACTACCGACGTCATTGATTTCCTCAGTGCTCATCGACTGTTCCACCTTTACTGCCGTCAGGGCCTGCCCGATCCGGCATCTCGTTATTGCACGTTCCCCACACGTGACTTCCGTTACATTCCGTGGTGCGCGTCCGCCAGGGGGGACTGCAACGCAATCCGTCATCCACAGAGTTATTCACAACCAGTGGATAACTTGCCACGGGCCAAGCCTAAGGGATGAAAAGCCTAGAAGATAGCGAGGAAAACTGCTTGTGGATAAATGTCACACCAGCAGGCCCCGGGGCCATGCTGTCGACAGTTTGTCCACCGGTTATCCACGGATCTGTGCACAGGGGCGGCTTCGGTGCGCCTCACATGCACACTCGCCGGGGGAGCTGGCGGCAGGCGGGAAAGCCGCCGCGGTTTGACTGGTGGGGGCGCCATGACCTAACGTTGTGAAGTCCCATGTGTCTGCTTTGCGCACCAGCGCGTGTTCCTTGTTCTTAAGGAGCGAAGAGCCGGCATCCATATACTTAGCGTCGGCCTGTTCTTCCCCTTAACTTAGTTTGGGCAAGGCGCATCTTTAGATTGTCTTGGAGTAACTACCGTGAGCAAGCGGACTTTTCAGCCGAACAACCGCCGTCGTGCCAAGAAGCACGGCTTCCGTCTTCGCATGCGTACCCGCGCCGGCCGTGCCATTCTGGCCGCACGCCGTGGCAAGGGTCGCGTCGAGCTGTCGGCCTAACCAATAACTGCTTGACGTTTCGTCGGGCCTTACAGAAGTAGCGGTTGATCGCAGGGTGCTGGCCACCAGACACAGAATGCGGACTTCCGCGCTCTTCTCACATACTGTACGTTCCGGCGTCCGCAATGGACGCCGGAACTTGGTGTTATATGTGGCGTCCAGTACTCCGGATGAACCGACCCGAATCGGGTTTATCGTCTCGAAGGCCGTTGGGAACGCTGTGGCCCGCAATCTCGTTAAAAGGAGACTGCGGGAAATAGCCGTGGAAACTATTCACCGCCACCCATGTGGAATCCAGGTTGTCGTGCGGGCCCTGCCCGCTTCAGCTTCCGCCACGTGGGATGAACTTGGTGATGACTATCTGCGGGCCTTTTCCGCCGCTGCTTCCCGCCTGGCCTCCAAGCCGGGGGAAAGTGCGGGCCGGCGCAACAATGCACCGGCAGCGGTTGAGGCCAAACGAGTCGAAGGAGATGATGTCCGTGACCCAAGTTGACCTTTGGCGTCGCGCACAACGAGCCCTGGCCGTCGTCGGACGCGCAGTGTGGCATCTTCCCCGCAACATTCTCATTGTTGCCCTCAAACTGTACCGGCGACTCATCTCCCCCCTTTATGGGCAGGTGTGCCGGTTTTTTCCGTCTTGTTCGGCGTATGCCCTTGAGGCCGTCACCGTCCACGGTGCAGTCAGGGGCAGCTGGTTCGCGGTCCGCCGCATTGTGCGGTGCCATCCTTGGAACGCGGGCGGCATCGATCCGGTGCCGTCACCGGCCCACGTCCACTGGGATGATCCCGCCAAGGTCCCCTTCATTGTCCAACTGAACCACCCGGATTTTTTCCTGGCAGCTCAGGCGGAGACACAAAGCCGCCCCGCGGCTTGAGGAGAATAGAAAAGAAATATGGATTTCCTCCAGACGATTCTGACGCCCTTCGAATGGCTCGTGTCAATGATCATGGTGCTCTTCCATGACGGGCTGACCTTCATCGGGCTGCCGGCTGCTTCAGGAATCTCCTGGACGCTTTCCATCATTGGCCTGGTATTGGTGATCCGCGGTGCCTTGATTCCCGTGTTCGTCAAGCAAATCAAGGCCCAGCGCGGCATGCAGGCACTTCAGCCGGACATGAAGAAGCTGCAGGCCAAATACAAGGGCAAGACCGACCAGCTTTCCCGCCAGGCAATGGCGCAGGAACAGATGGCCCTGTACAAGGAACACGGCACCAACCCGTTCTCCGCCTGCCTGCCCATGCTGATCCAGATGCCGTTCTTCTTCTCCCTGTTCCGGGTACTGTCCGGCATCTCCAAGGCCAACGCCAACGGCCAGGGCATTGGCGGCATGAGCCCGGCCCAGGTGGCGCAGTTCGACCACGCCACCATCTTCGGCGCGCCGCTGTCGGCGGCATTTCTTCCGCAGCTCCAGGGCGGGGACCTCAAGGTCTCCGTGGTGGTTCTCTCGCTCATCATGATCATTGCCATGATTGCTTCGCAGTTCATCACGCAGAAGCAGATCATGACCAAGAACATGTCAGAGGAGGCCATGCAGGGCCCCTTCATGAAGCAGCAGAAAATGATGCTGTATGTGCTTCCGCTGGTCTTCGGCATCGGCGGCGTGAACTTCCCCATCGGTGTCCTCATCTACTGGACCACCACCAACATCTGGACCATGGCCCAGCAGTTCTTCGTGATCCGCCGCATGCCCACGCCGGGATCTCCCGCGTACAAGGAATACCAGAAGCGCCGCGAAGCCAAAGGCCTGCCGCTGCTGGGTGCCTCGAAGAAGAAAATTGTCGAGGAAGAGATCGAAGAGGTTCCCGAGCCCAAGGGCCAGCGCAGCCAGCCGCAACGCAAGAACAGGAAGAAGAGATAATGCCTGCTGAAACGGAAAATGCCGTCGAGGAAACAATCCACCACGACGTGGAAACCGGTGCCAGCCGCCTCGAGGAAGAGGGCGACATCGCCGCGGACTACCTCGAGGAGCTCCTGGACATTGCCGACATCGACGGCGACATCGACATTGAGGTTCGGAACGGACGCACCTACATCTCCATCGTCTCCGACGAGGAAATTGAGGCCCTGAAGAGCCTGGTGGGTCACGACGGCGAAGTCCTGGACGCATTGCAGGAACTGACCCGGCTGAGCGTGCTTTCGGCCACGGGCAACCGATCGCGCCTGGTGCTGGATATTTCCGGCTACCGGGAACGACGCAATGCGGAACTGGCCCAAATTGCCAAGGATGCGGCAGAAGCCATCAAGGGCGGGACCACCTCCGTGGCCTTGGCCCCGATGGGAGCCTACGAACGCAAAATTGTCCATGATGCCATCGCCGAACTCGGCCTGGAGTCCGAGTCCGAGGGTGAGGGCAGCGGCCGCCACATTGTCGTCACGGCCGCGCAGTAACACCGAATTTTATTCATGCTAACGGGTCCCGTTCACCTGCCAGTGGGCAGGTGGGCGGGACCACTTGTGAGGGGACTGCCGCAGTGGAAGAGATGACAGCCGAAGAAGGCGTTGCCGCAGGGCGGATCTTTGGGGACCGGCTGGAGCTGGCCAGGCGTTATGTGGGGCACCTGGCAACATCGGGCATCGAGCGCGGCCTCATTGGGCCGCGCGAGGTGCCACGCCTGTGGAACCGGCATGTCCTGAACTGTGCCGTGGTGGCGGAGCTGATTGACCACGGCGCCAAGGTGGCCGATGTGGGCAGCGGCGCCGGTTTGCCAGGACTCTGCCTGGCCATTGCGCGGCCCGACCTGTACCTGACGCTGATTGAACCGCTGGAACGCAGGGTCACCTGGCTGGAGGAAGTGGTCATGGACCTCGGCCTGGACAATGTCGAGATCATCCGTTCCAGGGCTGAAGCGGCGGTGGGGAAGGTTGAGTGCAGCGTGGTTACCGCACGGGCCGTCTCGGCACTGAACACCTTGCTCCCCTTGACCATTCCGTTGCTGGGCGGGCACGGCGAATTGCTTGCCATCAAGGGGCGCAGCGCTGCGGAGGAAATTGACAAGGCAGCCAAGGTCATCAAGAAGTTGGGCGGAGTTCAAACGGACGTGCTCGTTGCCGGTGCCGAAATTTTGGCCGAACCAACCACCGTGGTGCGGGTCAAGGTGGCACGGCGCTGATCCGCCAAGCACTAGCCGGGAACCGATAGGCTAGAGACTGGCAAGCACAGCCAAAGGAAAGTGAGTGTGTCAGCGTGACCAGCAGCGAAGCAGCTTCGCAACGGATCCCACCGTTTATGTCGTTGGGTTCAGCACGATCTGACGCAACCGTGGGGCACGGGGTGTCCTTAGGAACTCGCAATGAGAATCAATCAAAATCAGTTGACTATTCCGACGCTCCCAATGTTTCACGTGAAACAGGCCCGCAGCGGGAATCGGCCATGGACGGCGGCTTCGATAAGGACAGTCCCATTGCCAGTCAGCTGCTCAGCGAAACCAAGCGGCGTGAGCGGTTGTTGGGGCGAAAGTTGCCCAAACCCTCGCGGACCCGAATCCTGACGGTGGCCAATCAAAAGGGCGGAGTGGGAAAAACCACGACGACGGTCAACATCGCCGCCGCTCTGGCGTCAGCGGGGCTGCATGTCCTGGTCATCGACATTGACCCGCAAGGAAATGCGTCCACCGCGCTGGGAGTGCCCCACCACGCCGAAATTGACAGCATCTACGATGTGCTGATTAATGACTTCGACATGTCCGACGTCGTGCAGGAATGCCCGGACATCAATAATCTGTACTGCGCTCCGGCAACCATTCACCTGGCCGGCGCCGAAATAGAACTTGTGTCCCTCGTGGCGAGGGAACAACGGCTGCGACGAGCGATAGACGAGTATGTCAAATATCGTGCATCGAATGGTGAGGAGCGCCTCGACTTCATCTTCATTGACTGCCCACCCAGTCTTGGATTGCTGACAGTCAACGCCTTCTGTGCGGCCAACGAAGTCATGATTCCCATCCAGTGCGAGTATTACGCGTTGGAGGGATTGAGCCAGCTGCTCAAAAACATCGAAATGATCCAAAAGCACCTCAATTCTGATCTCTCCGTCTCGACGATCCTGTTGACCATGTATGACGGGAGAACGAACCTGGCCGCACACGTGGCGGCCGATGTGCGCGAACATTTTCCCCAACAGGTCCTTAAGGCTCTCATCCCGCGATCGGTGCGAATCTCAGAAGCCCCAAGCTACCAGCAGACGGTGATGACCTACGATCCGTCGTCCACCGGCGCGTTGTCCTATCTGGAAGCCGCTGCGGAACTCGCTGAACGCTAGACTTCAGATGTGGGAAAGCCCTGGTGCACCCACACTATTCATGACGCAACTCATCCGGCCCCGCACTATGGAGGGCTCGTTCAATGGAGGACAACTCAATGACGGACAAGCGTAGAGGCCTTGGTCGCGGCTTAGGAGCCTTGATTCCCAACTCGTCCTCGGACGACGAGACGTCAACGTCGATGCCGACGCGCCCCGTCGATCTCTTCTTCCCCGAACCCAAGGGACGCAAGACTGCCCCGAGTGGCAGGAGGACGGCGCCAGCGCCGGTACCCGAACTGGTTGAGGTGCCCGGGGCCCGGTTCATGGAACTCCCTGTTGGCCAGATTCATCCGAACCGCAAGCAGCCCCGGTCCGTGTTTGACGAGGATGACATGGCGGAATTGGTGCATTCCGTCAAGGAAATTGGCGTTTTGCAGCCAATTGTTGTCAGGGAGTCGCAGGAAAAGGGTGACCAGCCCTACGAGCTCGTCATGGGTGAACGCCGTTGGCGTGCTTCGCAGGCCGCGGGGCTGGAGACCATCCCCGTCATTGTCCGGGAAACCAGCGATGACAACCTGCTCCGCGATGCATTGCTGGAGAACCTGCATCGCAGCCAGCTGAACCCGCTCGAAGAGGCAGCGGCCTATCAGCAGCTGCTGGAGGACTTTGGCACTACACACGAGCAATTGGCGGATCGCATTGGCCGGTCCCGCCCGCAGGTTTCCAATACCTTGCGCCTGCTGAAACTGCCGCCTGTGGTGCAGCGCCGAGTCGCTGCCGGCGTGCTTTCGGCCGGACATGCGCGCGCCTTGCTGTCATTGCCGGGGGCGGATGCCATGGAACAGTTGGCGCAGAAGATTGTTGCCGAAGGAATGTCGGTTCGTGCCACGGAAGAGGCCGTCCAGCTCTACCAGGTTCCCATGGACAACCACCAGCCGCGGATTACCAAGCCCAGCCCCCGGCATGAGCGCCTCGACTTCCTTGCAAGTTCCCTTGCCGACCGACTCGATACAAATGTCAAGATTTCCCTCGGGGCACGCAAGGGTAAGGTCAGCATTGAGTTTGCCTCGGTGGAGGACCTCAACCGAATCATGGACGTCCTGTCGCCCGGCTCCAACTAAACTTAATTCTCAGCAATGGCAGTGTTTCACGTGAAACACTGCCATTGCCGTCATCGGCGGCTTGTCCAGGATCGATCCTAAGCGCCAAAACTGGGACTGCATACAATCGCTAGAGGCCGGGGTTTTCCGACTTCTCGGCCGCAACTTGCCTTCTTGACGGCGTGCCGGTTGTTTCACGTGAAACGCCCGCGCAGGGACGGTAGGGTGAATGAATCAGCCTGAACTCCTGGGGGTAGCATGCTCATCACCATTAGCTATAGTGGTCCCGAACCCGGTGACCTGGGATACCTTCTCCACAAGCACCCTGGCAGGGTGCAGAGCTACGACTTGAGTGTCGGCAGGGCTCATGTCTTTTATCCGGAATTCTCGGACGAGAGGTGCACGGCCGCCCTCATGCTCGAGTTGGATGCACTGGAGCTGGTAAGCAACCGACACATCCGCCTGGACGCCCGGAAGAGTTTGGACCACTACGTTAACGACAGGCCGTATGTGTCGTCCTCCATCATGTCCATGGCCATGGGGAAGGTGTTTAGGACTGCCATGACCGGCCGGTGCGACTCGCGCCCGGACTTGGCCGCCGGCGCCATCCCGCTGGAGATTACGCTCTCCGCCGTGCCCGTCCACGGCGAGGTGGGCTTGCCGGCGAGACTCTTTGAACCCTTGGGATGGAAGGTCACCGAGCATCGGCTGCCCCTTGACCCGGCTTTTCCGGAGTGGGGAGATTCCAACTACGTGAACCTCACACTCTCAGGGTGCCTGCGCCTTCGTGATGCCCTGCGGCAGACTTATGTCCTGTTGCCCGTGATGGACGACTCCAAACACTACTGGGTGGCCGATGACGAGGTGGGCAAATTGCTGCGTGCCGGTGAGGGGTGGCTCTCCACCCATCCTGCAAGGGGGTTCATATCCAACAGGTACCTGGCCCATCAACGCAGCATGACCACGTAGGCCAACCTGCTGATGGAAAACGTCCAGGACGCGACGCAGGATAAAGCTGCAGAAGCGGACCAGACTAGTCGGCCTCTCAAAGTACTACGTACCGAGGCAGTCATGGGTGCCCTGCACGAAGAGCGGGCTCGCAGCGTGGTGGACATGGGCTGCGGTGAGGGGGCCCTGCTCAAAATACTTTTCGCCGACCACACCATCAGCAGGATTGTCGGGACAGACGTCTCCGCTCGAATGCTCGACAGGGCGGAAGAACGGCTGCGCCTGCGCGAACTCAGTGAACGGCAACAGGAACGGCTCCAGTTGCTGCAATCGTCGGCCACCTATCTGGACGACAGGCTGCGGGGCTACGACGCCATGGTCCTCATGGAGGTCATAGAGCACATTGACCTTGAAAGGCTGCCTGCGCTGGCGGTTGCCGTCTTTGGCCACGCCAAGCCGAAGACGGTGGTGGTGACCACTCCCAACGCAGAATACAACCAGCTCTACCCGGGCCTGGCGTGCGGATCCTTCCGGCATCCCGACCACCGCTTTGAATGGAGCAGGTCCGACTTTCAACAATGGGCATCCGAACAGGCTGCCCAATGGAACTACACGGTGGAACACCGGGGCGTCGGTGAACACGATGACAAATGTGGGACTCCCACTCAGCTGGCACTATTCAGGAGGGCATGACCGTGAGTGAACTCGCAATCCCCGAGCTGTGCCTGGTGGTCCTGGTTGGCGCCAGCGGTTCCGGCAAGTCCACCTTTGCCGCCAAGAACTTTGGCCGCTTTGAGACACTCAGCAGTGACACCTTCCGGGGCATGGTCTCCAACGACGAGAACAGCCAGGAAGCGAGCAAGGCAGCCTTTGAGGCCCTCAACTTTGTGGCCGGCAAACGCCTGGAGGCCGGGTTGCTAACGGTCGTGGACGCAACCAGTGTGCAGACGGATGCACGCCGCCAGCTGGTCTCACTTGCCAGGGCCCACGATGTGCTGCCTGTTGCAATTGTCCTTGACGTCCCCCTGGCCGTCAGCCTGGCCCACAATGCCTTGCGGACAGACCGGAGTCTTGAACCCCGCGTCATCAAACGGCAGCAGGACCTGCTACGCAGGTCAGCGAGAAATCTCGGCCGGGAAGGTTTCCGAAGGATCCACACCCTCGGGAGCATGGCCGAAGTGGATGCGGCAAGCATCCGACGCGAACCTTTGCTCAACGACTTCCGACACGACTCCGGGCCCTTTGATGTCATTGGCGACGTGCATGGCTGCCTCGGTGAACTGCGCACCCTGCTGGGACGGCTCGGCTATCAATTGGAGCACGACAGCCAGGGACGGGCCATTGACGCGGTGCATCCCGAGGGACGCAAGGCTGTCTTTCTCGGAGACCTTGTTGACAGGGGCCCTGAAAGCCCAGGCGTCCTTCGACTGGTCATGGGCATGGTGGCCCGCGGGAATGCGAGGGCCGTGCCCGGCAACCATGAGGACAAGCTAGTGAAGGCGCTTGACGGGAGGAAGGTGCAAGTCAGCCACGGGCTTGCTCAGACCTTGTCCCAGCTGGCTGCAGAACCACCAGTGTTTCAGGACGAGGTGAGGGAGTTCTGCAGGGGACTTGTCTCCCACCTGGTTCTTGACGGGGGACAGTTGGTGGTGGCCCACGCAGGCATGGTGGAGGCATACCAGGGCCGGGCGTCGGCGAGGGTCCGGCAGTTCGCCCTGTACGGCGATACAACGGGCGAAACCGATGAGTATGGACTTCCGGTCCGGTACGCCTGGGCGGAGGACTACAGGGGCCCTGCAACGGTCCTGTACGGCCATACCCCCACTGTGGACGCCGTGTGGGTCAACGGCACCATGTGTCTGGACACGGGGTGCGTGTTTGGCGGGAAGCTCAGTGCCTTGAGATACCCCGAGCGGGAAGTGGTGGAGGTGGCAGCGGAAAGGATGTGGTTTCAGCCCGTGAAGCCATTGGCGCCACCCCTTGTGGGCTCTCATCCACGGCCCTCGGGGACAGAGGGCAGTGTCAGCGCCGGTGACCGCGTGCCAGGGGCGCTGAAGATTAGCGACGTATTGGGCAAACAGCTTGTCAGCACCCGGACCCACGGGCGGATTGGCATTAGGGGGAGCAGGCGGCCGGAGCGCTGGAGGTCATGAGCCGCTGGGCCACTGACCCGCGCTGGATGCCCTACCTTCCACCGACCATGAGCCCTGTTGACACCTCTTCCCTGGCGGACCACTTGGAGCATCCTGCCGAAGCCTTTGAGTCTTATCGCAGGGATGGGGTGGCAACCGTCATCTGCGAAGAAAAGCACATGGGTTCCCGGGCGGTGGTCCTGCTGACGCGCAACCCTGGCAGGTTCGGGGCCCCGCGGGGGTGGCGTGGCACCGCCTACACTAGGACCGGCAGGCCGTTCTTTGATGAAACCCTGCGTGTCAGTTTCCTGGACCGGCTCGACGCGGCAACCGAATCTGCCGGGTTGTGGAAGGAACTGGGCACGGACTGGCTGCTCCTGGACGCCGAGTTGCTGCCGTGGTCCTTCAAGGCAGGCGCGATGATCCGCGAGCAGTACGCGGCCGTGGGTGCCAGTGCCACGGGGGCCCTGGCCGATGCGACACGCGCCCTTGAAATGGCGGCGGGGCACGGTGCCGACACCGGCGAGTTGCTCCAGCGCACCCGGGAGCGATTGCAGAACGCGGCCGCCTACGTGGCGGCATACCAAAACTACAGTGCCCCGTCAGACGGTCTTGACGGGATCCAGCTGGCACCCTTCCAACTGCTGGCCTCGGAAGGCGCGAGCCATTCCGGACGGCCCCACGGCTGGCACCTGGAACTGGCCGACAGGCTTGGGGACGCTGATCAGGTCATGATCCGCAGGACCCGAAGTCTGGTGGTGGATACCGGGGATCTGGAGTCCTGCGCTGGGGGGACGGCCTGGTGGGAGGCGCTGACGGCGTCGGGCGGGGAAGGCATGGTGGTCAAGCCGCAGGCGAATCTTGCAGTGACCGGAAAGCGTCTGGTGCAGCCGGGCATCCAGGTCCGGGGCAGGGAGTACCTGCGCATCATCTACGGACCGGACTACACCCTTCCCCGCAACATGGCCAGGCTCAAGGAACGCAGCCTGGCCCACAAGCGTTCCATGGCGCTCCGGGAGTACGCCCTGGGGATTGAAGCCGTCGAAAGGATGGTCGCGGGGGAGCCTCTGTGGAAGGTGCACCAGGCAGTCTTTGGCGTACTGGCCATGGAGTCCGAGGCTGTTGACCCCAGGCTCTGACAGGCCGGGTGCTGGCGAGAGGAGATGAGCTGATGCGTGCTTGAATTTTGCACGCTTGGTGTTGGCAAAGCGGACCGGCGGGTGCGTGGTGGGTTTGGGACATTGCCGTCAATGAGGAATTCCGCGGGCGAGGATACGGACGCGACCACTGGCGCCGCCCCGTGACCTTGTTTCACGTGAAACAAGGTTGGCGGCTGGCGGAAAGCCAAACAGGGACGAAACTCGGCCAAGTGTGCCGGAAGCCCAAAAATCGGCGAAAAAGGCTGCGACCTGGCCGGATTGCAAAAATCGCGAACCAGCTTTTTGCACTTAGAATCGATCTGGGAGAACTGCCTAAACAGCTGTGGGCCGGACCAAAGTCCGACCCACAGTGCCAACCACCCAACAGTGGGTGGAACAGGAATTACTGCAGCACGCCTGCAAATTCCTTTTCAAAGTACTGCTTCGGACGGGCACCGATCACAGTGCCCGTGACCTCGCCGCCCTGGAAAAGGTAAACCGCGGGAATTGAGGTGATGCCGTACTTGGCGGAGATGGCCGGGTTGGCATCCACGTCCACCTTGATGACCTCGACCTTGTCCGAGTACTCCACGGAGATCTCGTCCAGGATCGGCCCCAGCTTGCGGCACGGACCGCACCATTCGGCCCAGAAGTCGACAATGACAGGCTTGTCGGCATTGAGGACGTCTTCGGTGAAGCTGGCGTCGGTGGCACTCTTTGCATTGCTCATGGCATTTAACTTTCTGTTAGGAATCCAGCTCGGCCAGGTAGTGCTCCACGTCCAGGGCAGCGACGCAGCCGGAACCGGAGGCAGTGATGGCTTGGCGGTAGGTGGGGTCAATGACATCACCGGCAGCAAAAACTCCCGGGATGGACGTTTTCGACGTGCGGCCGTCAACGGCGATGGTTCCGGCAGCGGTCAGCTGGAGGGAATCCTTCACGAGGTCCACACGGGGATCGTTGCCTATGGCAACGAAGACCCCTGTGACGGCCAGCTTGCTCTTTTCGCCGGTGACCAGGTTGTTCAGCGTGACGCCTGTGACCTTGGCATCGCCCTCAACGCTGGCAACCTCGGAGTTCCAGACGAACTTGATCTTTGGGTGGTTCAGCGCCCGCTCCTGCATGATCTTGGAGGCGCGGAGTGTGTCGCGGCGGTGCACCACAGTCACGGACTCGGCAAACTTCGTCAGGAAAATGGCTTCTTCCATGGCGGAGTCGCCACCGCCGATGACGGCTATCTCTTGCCCCTTGAAGAAAAATCCGTCGCACGTGGCACAGGAACTAACACCGTGGCCGACGAGGCGCTTCTCGCCGTCAACGCCGAGTTCGCGGTATGCGGACCCCGTGGAGATGATGATGGAGCGTGCCTTGAATTCCTGGCCGTCAGCCAGGGTTACCGTCTTGACGGCACCGTCCAGCGAAAGCGAGGCGACGTCGTCGTACATCACCTCGGTGCCGAAACGCTCTGCCTGCTTGCCGAAATTTTCCATCAGGTCCGGGCCCATGATGCCGTCGGGGAAGCCGGGAAAGTTCTCCACGTCGGTGGTGTTCATCAGCTCGCCGCCCGCGGTGACGGAGCCGGCAATCATCAAGGGCTTGAGGTCGGCGCGGGCCGTGTAGATGGCCGCCGTGTAACCTGCGGGGCCGGAGCCTACGATAATGACGTCGCGGACATCTCCGGCGGGGGTGGCTTGCGTGGTCACGGGTGGGTGTTCCTCTTCCTTCATTGCCTGGAACGCACACGTGGCTCGGTCCAAGGGCGTTCGATCATTGACAACTAAAAGGTGCGCAGAAATATTCCGTTGGGACGGGCGCAAGCTGCCCTGCTCCCGCCCCCAACAGGCTACTTGATGCTGATCTCGGCAATCTTCAATCCGTAAGGGTACGTCACGAAAGGCTGCAGCCTCGGCAACTGGGTAAAGCTGATGATCACGTACTTGGCCTTCACCCCGGCGGCTGCCTTGAGCGTGAAATCAGGCGCCGTAAAGGAGCCGCTGCCGATCTTGACAGCACCGTCCAGGGACGGCTTGCTGTTGGTCAGGATGTTGAACTGGCCCCCGGAGCCGGCAATCTGGTTGATGGTCACCGAACCCACCGTGGCCTCCTGCTGAAGCTCAATGGCCAGGTCAATGCTGTTCGTGAAGTGCGCAAATGTGTCATCGGAGTACTCAACCGTGGGCCAGTAGGTGCCCTTGTTTCCGTCGATGGCATCTTTGAGCCGGGGAATGAACATGTCGCCATAGTGCTGGACGCCCGGCGCGTAGGTGGTGATGTCCGTCATGTCCTTGATGGCAGGCGGAACCACAACGGGTGCCGGGGCGGCGGAGGTGGCCTGCGCCGTGGAGGAGGACTGGCCGGTGGCCGTGTTCGTGTTGCCGCCATTGGCCACCGGGGTGCCATTGAAGAGGGAACCGATGTGGGACACGGCAAAGAACAGCGCCGCCACGACCAGTACGGTGACAACGATCCCCGTCAGCCAGCGGCCGCTGGTGCGGGGGGCGTTGGAATCGTCCTCCTCCAGTTCGTCCCCATAGTCGCCCGAATCATAGTTGTCGCTGGCGGCACGGAGTTCGGCCGGAAACGTCCCGGCCTTGGCGCCCTGGCCGGCGTCGGCGTTGCGGCCCTCATTGATGAAGCCATAGTCGTCCTCGTCCCAGAGCGAAACCTTGGGCTGGGCCGGGGCAGGAGCGGGGGCGGGAGCCGGTGTGGCGGCCTGGGCAATAGGTGCCGCCGCGGTGGGTGCGGGCGCCTTCTTGGCCCAAGGTGACG